>HF990807.1:36116-42763 GCA_000436255.1 Clostridium sp. CAG:1193
AAGCATTCTAGTGCTTTAAAAAACCGTGGATGTATAAATTTTAAATTCATTATATGATATAAAATGTGGCTCATATAGATTTCTTTGTTGAATAAATAAAGGTTGTTCATATAAATTACCATAAGAATCCCTAAAAATTAATGCTAACTCTCCACTAAACATATTACATATTTTACTGTTTTCCAAATAAGCAATATCTATCAATATAATGCCATTTTTTAGTATCTTTCTATCATAACAAATACTGTAGTTAACAAACTTATTATCAACTAAGAACTCAACTTCATCTATATCACATAACATTGTATTCTTTTGAGCGGTTGCACAAATATCCAATTGATTAACATCAGCATTTCCTATATTTTTAATATAAAATCTTAAATGCTTGTATTTCTCCTTCTTTAATATATCCTTACTGTAATAGAATTCTACATCCTTTTTATCATTGATAGAAGCTTTAAAATCAGTCATAAACAAACGGATATCAGGTTCTTCCTTAGAATCCCACTGTTTTTCTTCTATATGAAATTCAGCTTTATTCAAAAATTGTTGTTTTCTTTCTTTTTTATTTTCTTGCTTTTCATTATATTTTCTATCGCTCTTCCTAAATGCGATTTGGATTATTGTAGTAATAAATAAAGTAATTAAAGAAGCAGCTATTGCATTATTATTTATAAAATCAAATATATCTTTCATTTTTACCTCCTATAAAGAAAAAAAGATATCATAATAATGATATCTCAACTATAAATATTATAACACATTAATTTTCATTTTTAAATGTTCTTAAAATATAATCATACGATTCTTTTTCTAAAATTATAGAATTTAAATCTTCACATACTTTATCCCAGTCATTCTTAAAATCAATTGTATAGATTTCCAATGTATAATCTTCATCTTTATCATAAAAAATATTGTTACCAGCATTTAAAGTTGTTTTATGATTAAACGGATAAATTAAAATACCTCTTAATCGTTTATTTGATTCTTGATTTTTCATTTTATATACATCTAAATAGGATTTTACTTGATATAAATTTTCTGAATGAAATATTTTTTTTCCATAATATTCAAGTAGTGAATTTTCATAACATTTAGCATCAATTATCAAGTATTGATCTAATGAATTAACTTCAATATCTGTTCTCATCTTTGGAAGATATTCATTTTTAGCACTTAAAATAGGTTCTAAATTCCATTCATATTTTGAAGGCGAAACATTCTTAATATGTAGATCTTCTTTGTAGTAATCATAATAATTTCTAATGAATTCTTGATATACCCACCACAATTCAGCATCTATATCTATGTATTTTTCTTTTGTATTTTCGCTATATTTTATACATCCAATAATGTATCTAGATAATAAAAGTAATGTTTCATAATTCATATTATCCTTATTAAGTCTAATCCCTAGAATATCTTTAATTGATACATCTACCAAATCAACATTTTCAAAGAAATAGTATTCATTAATAATTTTTCTACTTAAACTTTTATTACTTTTCAATTGTTCATCTTTATATAGATAATATAATATATATTTTACTATTCTATTAAGTTGATTGTTTAATGATAGTTCTCCAAAAGTACAATTAACTCGGTTGTTAGTATTTAAAACTGTTTTCTTTATATTAATTTTGCCTTTAACATAATATAAATCATCGGTTAATTCATTATATTTTTTAGCTGGCTTTGTCATAATTATTTTTTTTACCTCATCAAGATAAAAATTAGCTATAAATTCATAAACTGTAGATTCCTTTTCAAACGTCATTATATCTTTTTGAAAAGTAAAAGCACGTTTAGATCTAATTGAAAATAGAATCATATTTTTTAAAACATTCGGATTAAATTTTTCTATTGACCCACTATTCTTAATCTTCATTTGATGAATCCATCTCACTTAATAAATCATTAAATATTTTACAATCATTATCGCTAGTACTAAACTTTCTAATTATATCTTTTTCATCCATATCATTCATATATTCGAAAATTAAAGGAATAATATCATACTTTAAAATTCTTCTAAATTTATCGCTATCTATTGTTTCAGGATTTTTGGCAAAATAACTATGTCCAATATCAAAATTATTATTTCCAAATGTATCGGATAAAATCTTGTTAATATGTTTCATAGTTTTAACAATTTGTTCTTTCATTTCACAATTATTTAATGAATTCAAGAATTTATTATTATCAAAAGCAGGTTTTAAATTGAAAAATGAAAATCTTCTTCTAAGTGCGTAATCAATTTGTGCTAATGATCTATCAGCAGTATTCATTGTCCCAATTATATATACATTTTTAGGAACATAGAAAGTTGCTTCTTTTTCAGTATCAGAATACATCAGAGTTACTGCATATTTTGATGATCTCTTATCATCCTCAATACACATCAATAATTCACCAAATATTTTAGATATATTACCTCTATTGATTTCATCTATAATCATATAATAATTGTTTTCTTCATCTTTTAATGCAGAATCAACCAAATATTTGAATATACCAATTTTTGGTTCTAATTTGTTATTATTAAGTGTCATTCCTTCAACAAATTCTTCGTAACCATAACTTTGATGAAATTGTGTGAATTTTATTCTACTTTCATAATCACTATCTAGTTTACCCTTATGTTTAAATTCAAGTAATTTTATTAAATCATTTGTAGTAAAAGTCTTACCAACTCCAGGTGTTCCTGTTAAAATAATATTTTTCTTATCGTATAAAACTTCTATTATGTCATTTATCAAATCATTATCTTGATAAATGTTTTCCATTATTGCTTCAGTGCTAACTGAACTAGTGTCAATTTGTTTTTCATTCTTAACAGCATTGATTTCAGTCCAAACTTTATAAATTGCCGAACTTAGAATTTCTATATCAGCTGACTTAAAGAAATCATCTTTTTCTTTAAAAGTATCTAATAATAGAAGATTCTTTTGTATTGAATCAAAATTTTTATCTAACTTTATACCTAATTGATTAAAAATTGAATTGTATATTTCATTTGAAACAAGATATAGTAAAGTCCCAGGATAGTAAAATCTAATTAATTGAGTTTTAATAGTTTCATTTGATGATAAAAATTTTAAATCATTAGAATAAGTGTTTTTATCAAAATTAGTTACAAAATTTACTAATTCCTCTTTATATAATTCAAATATATCTTCTACGCTCAATTGAGGATATAAATCTTTAATCCATTTAATTACACTATATTTAGTATCAGCATCATCTGGCAAATTTTTATCATAAATAAAATATTTATTTTTGTTTGCACCAAGAGGTAATCCAGATTTAGATTTTTCTACAAAATACATTAATGATTTATAATACTTTTCTTCATCTAAATACTTAGGATAATCATAATCCTCTAATGTCATATTTTTTAAATGATCTATACTAAAAATGCTTTTAAATTTTTCTAATACTTCTTTTCGATTTTGAAGTTCTTTTTGGAAATCTTCATTTTCTTCTAACTCAAAATATTTAATTTTGATTTTTTCTAATATATCAACATTATCCATTGAATACTCACCTCTATAATCCGTTTTTATATATTTATCTATCATCTTAGCCAATTCAGCATATATATTATCATTAGAATACTTTAACTTTGATATTATTAAACCACTATAATGTTCAAATGGGCTATACATTCCTTTATTTGTTGTATCACTATTAATATTTAATCCATTTAAGATTTTTTTTGCCAAATCACCGTTTTGTGTTTTATCTAATAAAACGACTTCGTTTTCAATATCTCTTAAACTCTTTCCAAAAAATAAATAATTATAAACGATGCTTGGATAAAAATTAATGTAGTCTCTACGATTATGTATTATTTCTGTTTGTGTTGCATTATTCTTTAAAGGAAATTGTATAAAATTAACAAAAGGATCATTAAAATCATAATACTGCTCAGTTGATGGAGCTACATTCTTATAATAAAATAAAATATAATTAATAATTTCCTTATCTACATCAATATTTATATTATTTAAATCAGTAGGCACTTGTAAGCCACTTTCATTAATAACAAGTTGCCATTGCCTATAATATCTCGTACTATTGCTTGATAACTGTTCATATTGAAAATTATTTTTTCTATTATTAATTATCTTTGAAGTAGCACTTTGAATTGTCTCATTTTTATTATCTTTTATAGTATCTAATATATAGCAAAATTCTTCTCTTGAAATTAGCGTTGATTCTCCATTAGCTTTTAATAACTTTGTTACCTTAATTAGTATTTCAAAAGGCCTTATTAGTTCATCATTATCTTCATTACAATGTTTTATCAAAAATAAAAGTGCCAATTCTTTTTCAGAAATTTCTCCGTTTAAATATAATTGTCCAACCTCAGTAATATTTGTATCATACACACCAAATTCTCTTAAGTAAGTAGCTTTATTACGTAAGAAAAAGTTATCTTGATTAGAATCAAAAATTCCTTCCTCTAAAAGTTTTGCTTCCACTAATGGAATAACATTGTTATTTTCTTTAATAATTTGCAAAATTCTTTTTATTGCTTTTGCATCATAATATTTTGCAAGATCAACTTTAAATAATTCCATATAATCCTCCTATTTAAAATCTTCAACTTTTAAAATTTCTTTCATTATTGCAATCATAACATCTACTACAATACTATTTCCAGCCTGCTTATAAGCTTGTGTATCAGATACAGCTATTTTAAATGTATCATCATATCCCATTAATCGCATACATTCTCTTGGAGTAAGTTTTCTAAGTTTGTTTTTATATGTAACATAATTATCTACACCAGCTCTATGCATTTTATGCATTGTAGCTAATAAAGGTCTAGCTATCGATAAATCGACTTCTGGTTTCGTATAATAATTCTTTGTTCCAGTAGACATAACATGTTTATATACTAGTTCACTTAGGAAATATTTATCATCTATATCACTAGTTCCCCTACTTAATTCTATTTTACCATCTTTTGAGATTAAATTTCCAAATTTTGTATTAGTTTCTAAAAAATCTTGAAGAGTGTATTTAAGATTCTTTTTTCTTGGTTCTGCAATATTTTTGCTTTTATCTTTAAATCCAACAACTATCAGCCTTCTTCTTGTCTGTGGAATACCATAATCTTTAGAATCCATAACTCTAAAAGAAATATTATAGCCCAAACTGTTAAAAACCTTTTGTATTATCTCCCATGTTTTTCCATTATCATGTTTTAATAATCCTTGAACATTTTCAAAAATAAAAACTTTAGGTTGAATTTCTTTAACTAATCTAGCATATTCATAAAATAAAGTACCTCTAGTATCTTCAAATCCTTTTTGGTAACCCATTATTGAAAATGCTTGACATGGGCTTCCCCCAACAAATAGATCAACTTTACCTTTATACTTTGTTCCATCCAAGAATCTAACATCATAATGAAAATCTTTTTCATCAATATCATAATTTTCAAAATATGTTTTCTTAACAAAATTAGTTTTTTTAACTTTACTAAATAATTCTTCTTCAAAACTCTTTTGCTCTTCTATAGTTTTTAAAGAAAACATTTTTTTCTTAACTGCATCTTCATCTATATCCTTTAATTCTATATCGCCATTATCACATGCAAATACTATTTTATAATCTAAATTCATTCTTTTTAGTGCCCATTCAATGGATCCAATACCACTAAATATTGTTGCTAATCTAATCATTATTCTCCCCCTTAAATACATCTGTTTTAAGAATTTCTTTTATTATGGCTTCTAATACATTAACGACTATTGAATTACCACATTGTCTATACATTTGTTGATCTGGAACTACAATTTTAAAATCATCATCATATCCCATTATTCTTAAGCATTCCCTAGGTGTTAATTTTCTTGCAACACCTTTTTCTCCATTGTACTCACCAACATATACATTATTAGGATATTTCTTATTAGAATTAAACTTTTCAAATATCATATCCCCACACCAATTAAATTGTTGATTAGCTGCTTGTGTTCTAGCAATATCTGAATTTATACTTACTCTTTTCTTTAGACTTAAAGGTTTTGTAATCCATTTAAAACCTTTTTCACCATGATAATAACTATAATCAACTTTCTTTTCTAATAAATCTTTCATAGTTTTATCTAATTCTATTTTAGGAATATCAGAAGGTGGCAAAATATTTAAATCGTTTCTAATTGCAACCACATATATTCTAGTTCTATTTTGAGGTATGCCATAATCTTTAGCAGATAACTTAAACATTCTCCATTTATAACCTAGTTGATCAAACACACTTGAAATAACTTTCCAAGTTTTGCCTCCATCATGATTCAACATTCCAGGAACATTTTCATATATAAATACTTTAGGCTGTATTTCTTTAACTAATCTAGCAAATTCATAAAACAAAGTACCTCTAGTATCTTCAAATCCAAGCCTTTTACCACTTATAGAAAATGATTGGCATGGACTTCCACCAACAAATAAATCTACTTTGCCTCTATATTTATTGCCATCTAAAAATCTTATATCTTGATAAAAACTTTCATTATCAATTTCATAATTAGCCATATAAGATTGTTGCATATAATTGACTTTACCAGTTTTATCATATAAATTATCGATATAATACTTTTTTTCATCATCAGATAATTTTTTTAACT
>HF990808.1:0-818 GCA_000436255.1 Clostridium sp. CAG:1193
TTATGAATTATAAGAATAATAAACTTAGTAAATTTCTATTTAAATTAATGATTCTTACAATACTATTTTTATCTACTATAATATTAATTAAAAATAATGAAAAATTTAAAGATTGGACATATAAAAACTTATTATCAAATAATATATCTTTTTCTAAAATAAATACATTTTATAACAAACACTTTAAAGGTGTATTGCCATTTGACAAATATACTAATACAAGTACAGTATTTAATGAAAAACTAACATATAGTAATATAAGTAAATACAATGATGGAATTTGTTTAACTGTTGATACTAATTATCTTGTACCTATAAAATATTCTGGAATAGTAACATTTATTGGAAATAAAGAAGGGTATGGAAATACTATTATAATAGAAAGCGATGATATAACTGTTTGGTATTCAAATATAGATAATTATACAGTAAAATTATATGATCGGGTTGAGTCAGGGAAATATTTAGGTGAAACAATAGATGATAAATTATATTTGGTTTTTCAAAAAAACGGAGATATAGTAGATTATAAAGACTATATTTAAAAAAATTAATATTCATCCATTATTTTATATATTAGGTATTTCATCAATAATTACAGGCCTATTTAAATCATTTATAATTATGTATTTAATAGTATTTATTCATGAACTAGGACATATATTAATATCATTAATATTTAAATGGAATATAAAAAAAATTAATATATATCCTTTTGGGGGATATACAGTATTTGATGAGGCGATTAATAAACCATTTATAGAAGAGTTTTTAGTGTTTTTAGGAGGAATATTATTTCAAGTAATATTATTCTTATT
>HF990808.1:830-15883 GCA_000436255.1 Clostridium sp. CAG:1193
CAAGTAATATTATTCTTATTTTTTACTTTAATATTTGATAAATATGCATATACATATCAAATATTTTCTTCATACAATAAAACAATACTAATATTTAATATGATACCAATAATACCGCTTGATGGATCTAAAGTATTAAATATATTATTAAACAAATTATTCCCATTTAAGTTATCACATTTAATAAGTATATATATATCTTATACATTTATAATAATTTTACTATTAAAAAGCATTAATGAAATAAATATGATATTAATACTAGCTGTAATTACATTTATTCTTATAAAAGAGCATAAAAATCACATATATATATTTAATTCATTTTTACTAGAAAGATATTTAAAAGACTTAAGATTTAAAAAAGTAAATATAATTAACGGGGAAAATATTAAAAAAATGAAAAAATACTTAAAGAATATATTTATAAATAATGGTATATATGTAAGTGAGAAAGAAATGCTTAGAAATAGATTTCAAAAACATTGACAAAAAATATATGTGAGGTATAATTAAAGTGTCTAAGATAATATCTTAGAAAAATATTAATAATAACGGGTAAATGTTATTACTAATATTACTCTTGAATAAATAAAAGGGTGTAAAAACTTCATGCACCAACGCTTATTTAAATAAGTTTGAGTAAATTTATATTGAAAGTATGAATGTAGAACTAGGAGACTACGTTATTTATTCAAATCCCATACAAAAATGTATGGGAATTTTTATTTTGTATTGACTTTAAAATAGGTGTTGTAATATAATAAATAACCTGGTTTAAGGAGGTAAATTATGCTTTTATATAAAATAGATGAAGAATTAGAAGAAAAAAGAAAAGATGTAAATTTATTTGATTTATTATATCCAAAAGAAGAGAAAAAAGAAAATGTAGATCATTTTATGAACCTAGTTATGCATAATTATCTTACTTATTATGATGCACCTAGTAATATACAAAGTAGATATGATTATTCACTTCAAGCAGTATATTCTTGTTTAAGTAAAGTAAATAATGAAGAAAATAAAAGTGATGCTAAAATGGAACTTTCTAAGTTTTTATATGCAGTAAATGAAAAGGCAGAAATGAATTTAGAAGTAGTTAAAATGGGCAATAAACTTTACGTAAGAGAAAAAGGTAGAGTTAAATCTAAAAAATACAAAAGACTTACAACTTAAGTCTTTTTTAAATACTTTCTAACTTTGATGTAATCGTATATAGTTACAACTATTATATTTATAGATGTAGATATAACAAGTCCCCATAATCCTATTTTTAAATTACAACCAATAGCTAATATTACTAACCTACAAACTACACCTATTATTGTACCATTCATACTATCTTTTGCTTTACCCATTGCCTGAAGACTACTAGAAAGAGGTGCTTGAAAATAATATAATAAACAGACTATAGACATTGCTCTAATATAATTAATTCCCTTAGTTGTACCATATACTATCTTAAGTGGAAGGGACGGAGCTAATATAAACATAATAGTTGCAGGAATACCAATAATACATGAAAATAAAATGCTTTGCTTAATTTTACTTTTTGTATAATTCAAATTATTATCACTATATGATTTACTAACTATAGGTATTAATGCTTGACTTATTGCAAGAGTAAAAAAAGAAGGAAGTAATAAAATAGGCATTACATATCCATTTATTATACCGTATTCATTTACTATATATGTATTTGCATATCCATTTCTAATAAGAAAAAAAGTTAAAATAATCGGTTCAAAAAAATATCCGATATTACCAATTAATCTACTTCCAGTAGTAGGAATACTAATACTTAATATATTTAATACATTACTCTTATTTGGAGTAATATCATTTTTAGTGATTTTAAAATTTTTAGGTAAAAACAAAAATAAAACAAAAATAGAAGAAATCTCACTAATAATATTAGATAAAACAATAAAACTAACCGCACTTTCAATACCATTTTTAAGAAAAATAGGTATACCAATCATTAAAGTAATTAATCTAATAATATCCTCTGTTATATTAGAAATTATATGAGGAATCATTCTTTGCTTTCCAAAGAAGTAACCCCTTAATATAGAAGAAATAGAAATAAAAGGAAGTACAAAACCAATACAATTTAAAGCATTAATTGCCCTTTCATCATGAAGTAAATTCTTTGCAATAAAATTACTACTAAACAAAAGTATAATCATAATAATAGTATTTAATATAATTGTAATAGGAAATGTACTAAATACTAAGTTTTTATTATTACTTTTATCTTCAGCCACAAGTTTACTTATAGCAATTGGAAAACCTAATTGTGCAATTGCAATTAAAAGCATAAAAGTAGGAGTAATAAGCATATATACCCCAAGACCTTCAGTACCAATTAATCTATTAGTTATTATTTTAATAACCATACCAAGAATCTTAGTAATAAGTCCACCAATCATAAGTATAATTGTAGATTTAACAAATTTACTTTTCATATTTCACCTAATTAATAATATGTTGGATAAGCATAATTTTAACTAAAAACAAAAAATATCTTATATAGATTCTGATAATTATTTTAAATAAAGTATTATAAAAAATATGTTTTATGGCATTTAAGGTATAACTAAAATGCTTTAATGTGTAAAAAAGTGTAAACTTGACAAATAAGAGGAAGAAAGTGATATAATAGTTTTCAAAAACGCATTGTAAGTTAGGAGCATCAGGTTCAGTATCATATATGTACGATAACTTATGTGTAATAAGATTTAAAGGACTTACAGAAGATGAAACAATAGAAGCACTTTTAAATGGAGATGTAGATGCAGAAGTAGAAGTAGATAATGATACAATTACACTTTATGGTTCTCCTCAAGATCTATTTAAAATAAAAACAGCTATACAAAACTATAAAAAAGATATTACATTTGATTTAGATGAATTAACTACTTTACCAAAAGAAAAAGTAACACTTACAAAAGAAGATTTAGAAATATTTAAAAAATTATTAAAATTACTAGATGATGTAGAAGATGTACAAAATGTATATCACAATGTAGATTTAGGTGAATAAACTTTTAGAATATCTAAAAGTTTTTTTATGACTAAAAATGTCAATCACCCACACGTTAATAAATGTAAACTTGACAAATAAGAGGAAGAAAGTGATATAATAGAGCTATATTAATAATAGGAGGAGTATAGAATGGAAAGGAAAAAAAGAGGTTTTACGCTTGTCGAGTTACTTGCAGTAATAGTAATACTAGCAGTAATACTAGTAATAGCAGTACCGAGAATAATGAGTGTAATTAAAGATGCAAAATTAGGTTCAATAGAATCAACTGCAAAACTAATTGCATCAACAGCAGAAAGCAGTTATGAAAGCAAAAAAGCATTAGGACTAGATGTTGGAGATTTAAAATGTACAGATGTAGCTAGTTTAAGTAATGATTATGGAACATGCAAAATAACATTTGATGATAATGGAGTAGCTACAGTAATAGTAAATGGTAAGAAAGATGGTAAGTTTAACAATTTAGCATGCCAAGGAACAAAAGATAATATGACATGCACAGAAGGTGAAATATCAACATCAAGAAAATGTACATCATCAAGTAGTTCAAAATTTGTAGATGGACAATATACTTATACTTATAATGGATATTCAGGCTGGCATGTAGAACTTACAGATAAAGCATTGACAGATTCAGTAACAACAGAATTATGTGGAACAATAAATGATAAACCGATAGTAAGTATGATGAATATGTTTTTAAATAGTAAAGCAACAAGTATAGATGTATCAAGTTTTGATAGCATTAGTAAGTGGTTTAAAATTTGTAGATGGACAATACACATACACGTATAATTCAAGTTCACGAGGATGGAGAGTAGTACTTACAAATAAAATATCAACAGATCCAGTAACAACAGAATTATGTGGAACAATTAATGATAAACCGATAGTAAGTATGATGAATATGTTTTTAAATAGTAAAGCAACAAGTATAGATGTATCAAGTTTTGATACAAGTAGTGTAACAAATATGACTCAAATGTTTAGAGATAGTGCCGCAACTGAAATAAAAGGCTTAAAAAATTTTGATACATCAAAAGTAACAGACATGAATTGGATGTTTTATAATAGCAAAGCAACAAGTTTAGATTTAAGTAGTTTTGATACATCAAATGTAACAGATATGTGGGGTATGTTTTTCGGTAGTGCTGCAACAAGTATAGATTTAAGTAGTTTTGATACTTCTAATGATAAACCAATAGTAGATATGAGTTGGATGTTTTCAGATAGTAAAGCTAAAAATATAAATTTAGGTAGTTTTGATACATCAAATGTAACAAATATGGGCTGGATGTTTTACAATAGTGCTGCAACAAGTCTAGATTTAAGTAATTTTGATACAAGTAAAGTAACTAATATGGATGAAATGTTTAGAGAAAGTGCCGCAACCGAAATAAATGGGTTAGAAAACTTTAATACAAGTAAAGTAACAAGTATGGAAGGTATGTTTGCTTCTAGTAAAGCAACAAGTTTAGATTTAAGTAATTTTGACACATCAAAAGTAACAGATATGAGTTCTATGTTTTCATCTAGTAAAGCAACAAGTATAGATGTATCAAACTTTGATACTTCAAAAGTAACGAATATGGGTTCTATGTTTTCAGAAAGTAAGGCAACAAGTATAGATGTATCTGGTTTTAATACAAGTAATGTGACAAATATGATCCGTATGTTTTACAATAGTGCCGCAACCGAAATAAAAGGTTTAGAAAATTTTAATACAAGTAATGTAACAGATATGTTTGGTATGTTTGATAGTAGTGCCGCAATAAGCTTAGATTTATCAAATTTTAATACCTCAAATGTAACAAATATGAAAAGTATGTTTTCATCTAGTAAAGCACCAACATTAGATTTAAGTAGTTTTGATACAAGTAATGTAACTGATATGATGTATATGTTTGGCAATAGTGCCGCAACGGAAATAAAGGGTTTAGAAAAATTTAACACAAGTAATGTAACAAATATGAGTCGTATGTTTTTAGGAAGTAAAGCAACAAGTTTAGATTTGAGTAATTTTAATACAAGTAATGTGACAAATATGAGTAATATGTTTTCATCAAGTGTCGCAACAGAAATAAAGGGTTTAGAAAAATTTAATACAAGCAAAGTAACAGATATGAGTAGTATGTTTTCATCTAGTAAAGTAACAACTTTAAATTTATCAAGTTTTGATACGTCCAAAGTAACAGATATGAGTAATATGTTTTATGGAAGTAAAGCGACAACATTAGATTTAAGTAGTTTTGATACAAGCAATGTGACAAATATGATCCAGATGTTTTGGAATAGTAAAGCCACAACTGGATATGCTCGCTCGCAGGAAGATGCAGATAGATTTAATGCAAGTAGTCATAAACCTTCTGGCTTAACATTCGTAGTTAAATCATAATAATTAAATAAGACTAGGTAACTAGTCTTATTTTAATAAAATTAAAAGATGATTTTTTATGTAATTTATTATATAATTAAATGGGTGAGTTTATGGAATATGAATTCAAAACATTAAAAGAATTATATGATAGAATAAAACCTGCGCTTACTTCTAAAAGAAAGGAATTCATTCGTATTGGTATAAATTATATAACTGAAGTAGATATATGGAATTATCTTGCTGATAAGAAGTGGAAGAGTGCTAGTGAATTATCTTTATCTGAAATGGTTAGTGATATTTTTCTTGCATCTGTTGATGAGGTTAATAATCATTTTATAAGTGAAGCTGCAAAAAATAAACGGGAGCCTCACTTTGATAATTAGGAGGGTATAATGGAAGAGGATATTAAAATAAGTTATGAAACTGTATTTGATAAAATTAAACAATATATTAGTGATGAAAAAGAGTTATCATTAATTGAAAAATCATATGAGTTTGCTAATGATGTACATTCTGGTGAAAAAAGATTAAGTGGAGAAGATGCTATAATGCATCCTCTTGGAGTAGTATATATATTAACTAGAATACATACAGATTATGAATCAATATGTGCAGCATTTTTGCATGAAACATTAAAGTGTGGTGCTGATATTGATGAGATTGAAAGAGAATTTGGATCTGATATAGCAACACTTGTTAAAAATGTAGATAAAATCAATAGAATATCTTTATCTGCGGAAAGTGAATATCAAGTAAATTATTATAAAAAGATACTTGTTGGGTTATGTGAAGATGTTCGTGTAATAATAATTAAACTTGCTGATAGATTAGATAATTTAAAAACATTATGGGCAATACCAGAAGAACATCAAAAAGAAAAAGCAAAAGAAACATTAGAAATCTTAGCACCTATCGCACATCGTCTTGGTATTCATTATATTAAAAGTGGTCTGGAAGATTTATCACTAAGATATTTAAAACCTGATGTTTATTATGATATTGTAACAAGACTTAATAATACTAAAAAAGAACGTGACAATGCTATTTCAGAAATGAAAGCAAGTATTAGTGAAATGCTTAATGAACATAATATTAAACATGAAATTAAAGGAAGAAGCAAAAGTATTTATAGTATTTATAATAAAATGCAAAATGGTAAAAAGTTTGAGGAGATATATGATATACTTGCACTTCGTGTATATGTGGAAACTGAAAGTGAATGTTATTTAGCTCTTGGTTTAATACATTCTAAATATAAACCTCTATCAAGAAGATTTAAAGATTATATAGCAATGCCTAAAGAGAATATGTATCAATCTTTACATACAACTATATACGGGGTTTTAGATGAATTATATGAGGTTCAAATAAGAACATATGAAATGGATAAAATTGCAGAGTATGGTATAGCATCTCACTGGTCATATAAAGAGAAAATAGATGGTTCTGTTTCAATTAAAAATGTTATGGAGCAAAAACTTCAAATGTTTAGAAATATAATTGAGAATAGCCAAAATGTAGCAGAAAATGATGAAGAATTTGTAAGTATTGTAAAAGAAGAGGCACTTACTAATGATATATATGTATATACACCAAAAGGGGATGTAATAGAGCTACCTTTAGGTAGTACTCCAATAGATTTTGCATATAAAGTACATACTGATATAGGTGATAAAATGGTTGGTGCGATAGTAAATGATTCAATCGTACCACTTGATTATAAATTAAAAGATGGTGACATAGTAAAAGTAAATGTAAACAAAAATTCAAAAGGTCCGTCTAAAGAATGGTTAAATATAGTATTTACTTCTCAAGCTAAAAATAGAATTAAGTCTTTTTATACAAGAATTGATAAAAATGAAAATATAAAAAAGGGACAAGATTTAATTGAAAAAGAGCTAAGAAAAAATAAAATTCCATTTATAGATTTTACTGATAATGTAAGTGATATATTAAAAGAAACTAATGAAGAGAATTTAGATGATTTATATTTAAGTGTAGGAAATAATAAATTTACTCCTACATATATAGTTAATATACTAAAAAAAGAAGAAAAAACTAAAGAAGAAATATTACTTGATAAGATAAGTAGTTTAAATGTATCAAATAACACTAAGAAAGATATAATAGTTGATGGTATTGATGAGATAAAAGTAACACTTGCTAATTGCTGTAAACCAGTTAAAGGTGATGATGTAATCGGATATATTACTAAAGGTAATGGTATAGTTGTGCACCGTACAAATTGCCATAACATTGAAAATATTGATGATAGAGTTATATCTATTAATTGGAATATGGCATCAACTAATAAATATAGTACTTATGTAGTAATAAAAACAGAAAAGAAAGATAATTTACTTGTAAATATAGTTAGTATAGCATCAAGTAATAATGTTACTATAAGTACAATTAATGTTATTAATAATCCTGATTATATTACATATGATTTAGTAGTATTGGTTGAAAATAATGTAAAATTAAAAGCATTTTTAAATAGTTTATATCAAATGAGTGAAGTAATTGAAGCAGAAAGGTTAATAAAATGAGAGTAGTTATACAAAGAAGTAGTTATGCTGAAGTTTTTGTAGATAAAGTATCTGTTGGAAAAATAGATAAAGGGTATACAATATTAGTTGCCTTTACCCATGGTGATACAATAGATGATATAAAATATATGGTTAATAAAATATTAAAATTGAGAATCTTTGATGATGAAAATGGAGTTATGAATTTAGATATAAAAAAAGTTGGTGGTAAAATACTTTCAATTTCACAATTTACATTATATGCAAATACTAAAGAGGGTAATAGACCAAGTTATACTATGGCAATGAAAAGAGAAGAAGCTATAAAGTTATATGATGAATTTAATAACGAACTTAGAAAAAATGATATAGAAGTACAAACAGGTATATTTGGAAGCGACATGGATGTAAGAATACATAATGATGGCCCTATTACTATTATAATTGATAGCAAAGGGTGATAATATGAAAAATAAAGAGAGTGTTAATTACAAATTAATTAATTTAGCTCTCTTTATTTTTATTATATACGTACTAAATAAGCTTAATATATTAAATAAAATAATGGATATTATTTTAACTATTCTTTTATCAGTAATTTTATCTTATGTTGTTTATCCATTATATAAAAAAATATCAAATAAATTAAATAAATATGTATCAATAACAATAATTTATGCATCAATATTCATACTTATTATATTTATAATTTATTCTTTAATTGATGGCTCTAGTTTTATTATTAATTTAATAGATTTATTTACAAATATAATTAAATTTATAAATAAAATAAATACATTTTGATACCTCAAAAGTAAGAAATATGGCTAGTATGTTTGAAGGCAGTAAAGCAACAAGCTTAGATTTATCAAATTTTGATACAAGCAATGTAACTATTATGCACCATATGTTTTGTGATATTCTTGTAACGACATTAGACTTAAGTAGTTTTGATACCTCAAAAGTAACCGATATGAGCGGTATGTTTATCCGTAGTCAAGTAGCAAATTTAGATTTGAGTAGTTTTGATACCTCAAAAGTAACAGGTATGAATAGTATGTTTTGGGGTAGCAAAGCAACAAGCTTAGATTTATCAAGTTTTGATACAAGTAATGTAACAGATATGGGCTATATGTTTCATAATACAAAGGCAACAACCGGATACGCACGTACACAGGAAGATGCAGATAGATTTAATGCGAGTACTACTTATAGACCTTCTGGCTTAACATTCGTAGTTAAATCACAATAACTAAATGGGTTAGGTAACTAACTCATTTTTCTTTTACAAAATATAATCATGACTTAAATCTACATTTTTTTCTAAAATAATTGACCTAGTTAAGTTATAAATAGTATAATATTTATAATTGGAGGGGATTAGATGATAGAGTTATATAAACCTGACATGTATCAGAAAGATATATATAGTATTGATTATAAAAAGCTTAAATCTTATGGTATTAAGTGTATATTATTTGATCTTGATAATACTTTAGTAGCGCCTTACATAAAAAAACCACCTAGAAAATTAAAGGATTTTATTGAAAGAATTAAGGATATGAAGTTTAAAGTAATTATTTATTCAAATGCTTCTAAGAAAAGAATTTCTCCTTTTAAGAAGACCTTGGAAGTGGATGCTTCTTATTCTTCAAGAAAAAGACATGGGAAGAAATTAAAGAAAATAATAAGTGAATATAAGTATAGTGAAAGTGAGATAGCATTAATAGGGGATCAATTTATGACTGATGTATATGGTGGTAATAAAGAAGGAATATTTACTGTATTAGTTGATCCTATATCAGATAGAGAATTAATATGGACTAAGTTTAATCGTATACTTGAAAAGGGAAAAATCAAAAAGTTAGAAAGAAAGAAATTATTTAAAAAAGGAGTTTATTATGAATAAACGTTGTATTGGATGTGGGATTGAACTTCAATGTGAGGATTCTTTTGAGGATGGATATGTAAATCCTAAATTATATGATAAAGTTGTTATGTGTAGAAGATGCTTTAGATTAAAAAATTATGGAGAATATAAAATTGCGAATAAGTCTAATGTATATTATCAAAGAATAATTAGAGATATATTAAAAACTAATGAACTTGTAATTCATTTAATAGATATATTTAATATGGATAATATGGATTATATATATAGTAGAATTTTTAGTCCATGTATATTAGTAATATCAAAAATGGATATATATCCTAAAAGTATTAAGGAAGAAAAATTTATTGAGTATTTTAAAAATAGATATCCAAAATATATTGATGTTGTATGTATAAGTAGTGATAAGAATTATAATATGGATTTGCTTTATGAAAAGATAATGAAATATAAAACGAGTGAGGATGTGTATGTATTAGGTAATACAAATGCTGGTAAATCTTCATTTATAAATAAGATGATTAAAAATTATACAGAAAGCAATAACTATTTAGTAACAAGTTATATGCCGTCTACTACTTTAAATGTAATATCAATTAAGATTAATGATGAATTAACTTTACTTGATACTCCTGGTCTTGTAAGTGATAGTGATATATATTTAAAATTAGATGAAGATACTATTAAAAATGTAATTATAAAGCATGAAATTAATCCTAGAATTTATCAACTTTTAGATAAAAATTCACTTATATTAAAAGGTATTGGAAGAATAGATATATTAGATGATTCTAATCTAGTTATATATATATCTAATAATGTTGATATAACACATGCTAACTTTTATACTAATGATACATATAGAAAGTTAGAATTAACTAGGGTGCGTGTTAAAGAAAATCAGGATCTTGTTATTGAAGGATTATGTATTATTAAATGTTCAGATAATACAGAGTTTGAAATATATATGCCTGAGGGAGTAGATATATATAAAAGAGATAAATTAATATAGGTTTTTACCTA
This sequence comes from Clostridium sp. CAG:1193, assembly GCA_000436255.1. Classification (GTDB taxonomy): domain Bacteria; phylum Bacillota_I; class Bacilli_A; order RF39; family UBA660; genus CAG-1193. The sequence goes on from HF990808.1 coordinate 11,696, forward strand.
TATTTTCTTTATTTTTAAAATAAATAATGGTATTATTAAATATGTATGATGGAGGGTATATGTTAAACGGATTAAAATTAGATGGCAAAAAAGATATGTCTATAACTAATGAGGTTGTAGATTTAAGTGATCCAAATAAAGTGTATGTTCCGCTTATTAATAATAATGTTTTATGTGAATGTATTACAAAAGTTGGTAAAAAGGTTAAAAAAGGTACGATTATTGGTGTTAGAAAGGATTTAGATTTTCCTATATTATCTCCAGTAAGTGGTACTGTTGTTGATATTAAAAAAGTATTATATTTAAATAACAAAATGGTTGATGCAGTTGTTATTGATAATGATAAGAAAGAAAAATTAGTAAAAGATAAAATAGTTAAAGATATAACTAATTATACAAAAGAAGAGTTTATTACTTTACTTAAAAAGTGTGCGGTTACTGGTATGGGTGGTAGTGATTTTCCTACTTATTTAAAGTATAATGCAAATTTGGATATTTTAATTGTAAATGCTGTTGAATGTGAACCATATTTAACTGCAGATTTGATGCTTGCAAAATTAAAAGCACCTATTATATTGGAAACTATTGATGCGATAATGAAAATAAATGGTATTAAGAAATGTTTTATTGCATATAAAAAGAAGAATAGAACTATATTTGATGCTTTTTCACCTTATATAATTAATTATCCTGATATATATCTTACTACAGTAAAAGATATGTATCCAATGGGATGGGAAAGACATGTTGTATCTTCCGTTTTAAATGTTAGTTATAATAAGTACCCCGGTGAAATAGGTGTAGTAGTTAATAATATTTCAACGATATTTTCAATATATAAAGCTTTAAAATTTAATAGAGCTAGTACTAAAAGAATAGTAACTATAAGTGGAGAAGGGTTTAGTGATCCTATAAATGTTTTAGTTAAGGTTGGTACTAATATGTCTTATGTAATAAGAAAGATTGGTAGTTATGATAAAGATGGTTATAAAATAATAGCTGGTGGACCAATGATGGGGACATCTCTTAAAAGTGATTCTGTAGTTGCTAGTAATAATTTAAATGGATTATTAATACTAGAACGCACTAAAGATGAGCATACTCATTGTATGGGTTGTGGTAGATGTTTAAGTGTGTGTCCTGCTAAATTATGTCCAATATTTATATTAAATAATTTAGATAATAAGGAAGAGTTAAAAAAGTTAAATCCATTAAAATGTGTTGAATGTGGACTATGTTCATATGTATGTCCTGCTAAGATTGGATTAAGAGACGCAGTAAAAGAGGCAAAAGAAAGGGTGAGAAAATGAAATTTATAAGTGATAATGGCCCTCATATTAAAAGTGATGATTCAACAAGAAAGATAATGACAAGATTATTAATCGCACTTATGCCTATTGTTTGTTTTGCAATATTTAAAAATAGTATTTTAGTTTATTTAAAAACTAATGCAAGTGTTATTGATGTAATTAACCCAATACTTATGATTATAGTAGGTATTGTTACATCATATTTATCTGAAGCATTATACATTAAAATATTTAATAAAAAAAGTATTAAAGATACAATACGTGAAACTTCTAAATCATTTGCAGTAATACCAGGTTTATTTTTAGCACTTGTTTTACCCGCTAATACACCTCTTTATTTAGTATGTTTTGGAGCATTTACAGGTAGTGTTATTGGTAAAATGATATTTGGTGGATTTGGTAATAATATATTTAACCCAGCTTTAATTGGATATTTAATGGTAAGTGCATCTTATCAAGGATTAGTAGGTAGTTATTTAAATTTATATGAATTAGATACAATTTCAGGTGCAACTGCACTTACTAACTTATCTAATATGGGTTATTATGGATCTTATGATGTTTTAGTTAGTCCTTATGGAAGTTTATTTAATTTCTTATTTGGAATGATTCCTGGTACTATTGGTGAAGTATCAAAATTACTAATTATTTTAGCATTTATATATTTAACTATTACTAAAACAATTAAATGGAGAATACCAGTAATGTATACGCTTACAGTATTTTTAAGTACATTTATAATAGGAAATATATTATCTTTAGGTGTGTGGTATCCATTATTTCATGTATTAAGTGGTGGTTTATTATTTGGTGCTGTTTTTATGGCAACAGATCCAGTTACAAGTCCAATTACAAAAAGTGGACAAGTATTATATGGAATATCACTAGGTATTTTAACTGTTTTATTAAGATTTTTAACTCCTTATCCAGAAGGAGTAATGACAAGTATTTTATTTATGAATTTATTAGTATTCTTATTTGATAAAATAGGTCTTAAGATTAAAAACGATAAAAAGAATTTAGTTATACCTTATATTATAATAATATTATTATTTATAAGTGTTTCATTAGGAATTGGATTTAAAGTAAATAAAGAAGTTTTAAGTAAAGATAACAAAGATAATTTGAATGTAGATATTATTGATATAAAGGATAATGGTAATACAAAAACATATAATGTCTCATCTAAAGGATGGGGAGTTATAAAGGCAAGTATAGAAGTTAGTGATGATAAGATTATTTCTATATTGATAACTGATAGTAGTAGTGAAACACAATGGAATGAAATTGAGAAAGTAAATTATTTAGATGATTTAATTAAGAATCAAGATGATATTGATTCACTTGATGCGGTAAGTGGTAGTACAAGAACAAGTAATGGACTTAAGAATATGATAAAAAAAGTTAAGGGTGATATAAATGAAAAATAGTATTAAAAGTGTATTAACTCTTACAATAACTGCATTTATCTGCTCACTTATTATTTACTTAGTATGGAGGATTGTATGAAAAAAGTACTTAATTATATATTTGATGAAAATCCTATATTTGTTCTTGTTCTTGGACTTTGTTCACTTCTTGCAGTAACTACTACTTTTGAAAAATCATATATGATGGGACTAACTGTACTTGTAATACTTGTTATATCAAATTTTATAGTTTCATTAATAAGGAAATTAGTTAATGAAGAGATTAGAATACCAGTTTATATAATTGTTATATCTACATTAGTAACAATAATTGAAATACTTTTAAGTAAATATAGTAAACCATTATATGATGCATTTGGTATATATTTACCTTTAATAGTAGTTAACTGTATTATTTTAGGAAGAGCATTATCTTATGCTTCTTCTCATTCAGTTTTAAAAAGTATAGGTGATGGATTTAAAAACGGAGTAGGTTATTTATTTGCTATATCTATAATTGGTTTATTAAGAGAGGTTTTAGGTAGTGGTACTATAACTATTATGGATAATATATCTAAAATAACAGGTTATAAAGAAGTAATTACAGTATTTAATAATAATATACTTCCAAATAAGTTGTTTTTAACAAGTGGGGGAGCATTTATACTTCTTGGAATACTTATGGCGATAATTAATCATTTTAAAGGGGTGAATAATAATGTTTAAAATATTTATATCATCTTTAATAGCTGAGAATATAATATTAACTAGGTTTTTAGGAATGTGTTCTTTTCTTGGTACGACAAACAAAGAAAAAAATGCAATTGGAATGGGATTATCTGTTTCATTTGTTATGATATCTTCTACTTTTATAACTTATTTAATAAATAAATATATACTTATTCCTACAAATAGTACTTATTTACAGACTATTACTTATATTTTAGTTATCGCATGTTTTGTACAAATAACTGAACTTGTAATAAAAAAATATTTTAAGAAGCTATATAAATCTCTTGGTATATATTTACCACTTATAGCAACTAATTGTGCAGTATTTGGAGTAGTACTACTTAATAGTAAGATGAATTATACATTACTTGAATCTTTAGTAAACACTTTAGGTAGTGCATTTGGATTTATAATTGTTACATATATTTTTGCAGGTAATAGATGTGTTCTTTCTAAAAAAGAAGTACCATCAGCATTTAAAGGTGTTCCAATTGCACTTGTTACTGCTGGAATTATGGCACTTATATTTGCGAGGTTAGCATAAAATGAGCTATATATTATTAGTTTTTCTTATAACATTTACATTAATTTTATATAAAAAAAATAAAAATACTAAATATAAATGTGGTGCATGTAATAAGTGTGAGGTGAAAAAGTGAGTGGAGTTATATATTTTACTATAATAGCATTTGTTCTTTCTTTAATAATTGTTATTTTAAATAATATATTTTTTAGTA
>HF990808.1:15941-19645 GCA_000436255.1 Clostridium sp. CAG:1193
AATGCTTCCAGGATATAATTGTGGTGCATGTGGATATGGAAGTTGTGTTGGCATGGCAAATGCATTATTAAAAGAAAAAAATGCGATAAATAAATGTAAAATAGCTAAAAATAAAGAAGAAATAATAAAGTATTTGAGTAAATAAAAATAAAGTTAGGAATTTAATTAATTTTCTAACTTTATTTTGTTTTTAATAAAAAAATTAAATTTATCATTGATAATAATTGAATTTTCTGATATAATCCTAATTGTTATCAATTTAACTGGGGCGTTAGCTCAGTTGGTAGAGCAACTGACTCTTAATCAGTGGGTCTAGGGTCCGAATCCCTAACGCCCCACCATGTTTAGAAAGTAAGATAGTTTATCTATCTTTTTTTATAAAAAAAATTAAGCTAAATACTTAATTTTTTTCATGCTTTAAATCATAACATTTACGTGCTTGAACTCTATATGCAACTGCATATTTTTTTATTTCTTTTACTATTTCTTTTTTTGTTAATATATCATCTTTATTTAAATCTTTTTCTCCTAGAATTGTCATATTAATTAATGGCACATCTAATTCTTTTAATACAAGAGAAACAAACTTTATCATTTCATTTATATCATCTTTCTTTATAAAAAAGTCAAATCCAAGATAATATGGTTCTCCTGACATAATATTTGCAGGATTATTAGCGACAGAATTAACATGTAATTGTAAGCATCTTTCTTTATTATTCATAATTACTCCTTTGTGAGTAAATATTTTATCACAAATAAAGTAAAATTCAATCTTTTTTATTTAATAGTTAAACATTTTTAATAATTTGTTGCTAAAAATTAGTGTTTATGTTATTCTATAGTTGGATGTGATATTATGATTAGTATAGTTGTTCCTTGTTATAACGAGGAAGAAAGTTTACCTTATTTCTATGAAGAAATGAGTAAGGTAATGAAAAAAATGGATTATGTTAAATTTGAACTTATATTTGTAGAAGATGGTTCAAAGGACAAGACACTTTCTATGTTAAAAGATTTATCTAAAAAGGATGATAGGGTAAAATATATATCTTTTTCAAGAAATTTTGGAAAGGAAGCTGGAATGCTTGCTGGTCTTGCAAATGCAAAAGGAGATTATGTAGCAATAATGGATGCTGATTTACAAGATCCACCTAAATTAATTATAGAAATGTATGATATCTTAAAAGATAAAGAATATGATTGTGTTGGATTAAGAAGAGTAACTAGAAAAGGAGAACCTCCTATTAGAAGTTTTTTTGCAAAATGTTATTATAAATTAATTAACAAGATTTCTGATACAGAGATTGTTGATGGTGCAAGAGACTTTAGATTAATGAGTAGACAAATGGTTAACTCAATACTTTCTCTTAATGAAAATAATAGATATTCAAAGGGTATATTTTCATGGGTTGGATATAATACTAAATGGTTAGAATATAAAAATGTTGAAAGAGTAGCAGGTACTACTAAGTGGTCATTTTTTAAACTATTTAAATATTCTATTCAAAGTATAGTAGCATTTTCAACATTCCCTTTAATTTTATCAATAATAGTATCTTTATTACTTATGTTTATAAGTTTTATATTATTTATAATTTTACTAGTAGGAAGTGTAAGTGTTGCATTTAAATTGACAACATTAATATTATTTTTATCTTCTTTACAGTTCTTATTTATTGGTATTAATGGGCTATATATATCAAAGATTCATATTGAATCACAAGATAGACCTAAGTATATAATAAAAGAAAGTAATATAAAAAATTATAATTAAAATAATATTAAAAAAAGGAAAATTTTATTTTTCCTTTTTCTTATGCTTTGTTTTAACTTTAGGCTTTTCTTCTTCAATATTTATTTCATTATAATTATATTCTTGCAAAAAAGTAGAGAATGCTTTTCCGTCATATTCATAACCGCATATTTCTTTATGTCTTTTTTTAGCTTGTTCTAAACTATCTAAATCTTCATCAATTGTATTTTTTATTTCAAGAAGTTCACTAGTAGGATGTTTTTCTTTTTCAATTTTATTTATTTCTTTCTTTTTCTTTTTTATTTCGAAAAGGGAACGCATAATATTAAACATTTGACCACCTATAATTATACCTGAACAAGTTGATAAAATCTTTTTACTTGTTTCTTTTGCACTAATATCAATAGTTTCTATAGGGCTTTGTTTATCTACGCTTATTACTTTTTCAACTGCAACATATTCTTTGTCACTAGCTTGTTCAAATGAAGAATAAGGAACTATTTTACTTTCTTCTTTAGCGTTTGGTGTATTTTCTTTATAATAATCAGCATCATATGGAGCATAATCTAATTTATATGTTGTAATAAGTCTATTTCCATCTTCAAGGGTTTCTCCATACTTAATAATAGTTACATCTCCCTCATCTTTTTCATTGGCGTTTATTATATATGTTTTTGATTCATCACTTAATGTATCTGTGTATTCAATTTGAGTTTCATAACATGTGGTTTTTGCTATATCATTACTTGTTTTTTCAGAAGAACAACAAATAAATACACCGATAGCAAGTAAAATAGCATTAAAACTTGCTCGTGATTTAGTATCTTGTAACTCAGATTTTGCATGATTGATATTACTATCTAATTCCTTATTTTTGTTCCATTTTTTTATAAGCTCATCTTTTTCATCATAAATTTTACTTGAAAGTTTAACCATATTATTGTGTATTCTCGTTTTTAATTCAGGGTGACTTTTTAAAAGTAATAACTGAATTAATAATTCATTTGCAAGAGTTACATCTAATCCATCTTTAGTTAAGTTAGAAATATGATTATCTATTTTTTCATCAGTACCACGAATACTTTCTAAATCCTCTTTTACAAGATTGTTGATAAACTCTATATTATCTGCCGATAGATTAATTTGATGTAATACTATTGAAGAATCACTTTTTAATAATTCTAATTTAATTACTTCATAAGCAGTTTTATATAAAAGTAGGGTAGTTTGTTCAATCTTACCATATTCAGTTATTGAAAGACTATTAATATCAGCAATATAAGATAAAATCATTCTTATATATTCATTTAATTCCTCTTCACTAATATATTCATCTTTATTTTCTAAGATTACTTTACAACCACAATTAATTTTAAAAATTGTATTTTCTTCTTTAACCTTGTTATCGAGTATTCTTAAATTTTTTGATGCGGTATTGTAAATTGGCTCGGATGCCATGGCTCCAATTACTAAAGTTCCACCATTTTTAATTTCTCTTTTTTCGTTAGTGTTTTTAATAATTTCGTTTAGTTCATTTTCATATTTTTCTACATCTATATCAGAACTTTTAAGCAAATCAAGTTGATTTTTAATTTTAGTAACTAGTGAATTATATTCAATTACTTTGTTATTATATCCAGTAGGTATAGGCGTAAATTCTTTTGTATCATCCATAAAATAAAACCTCCTTTAAAAATCGTTTGTTATGATAGCATACATGCTTTTTAAAGTCAATTAATAAGTAAATATATTATATATGTGTGCAAAATCAAAGAATATTACACTTTAATTGCTAAATTTTAAAAAAAGTGTTGCATTTTTCTTAAATTTAATATAAAATGTAGTAGTCAGCAAAAATTATGGTTTGGATGGGCTTGTAGCTCAGGTGGTTAGAGCGCACGCCTGATAAGCGTGAGGTCGATGGTTCAAGTCCATTCAGGCCCACCAT
>HF990809.1:0-34999 GCA_000436255.1 Clostridium sp. CAG:1193
CCACATGGACATGGATCGTTTCTTCCTACTTTTTCTTTTTTATGTGTTCCACCTTTTAATGTTTTTTCATCTCTATTGTTAACTATAGGTTTTGCTACTTCTTTTCTTTCTATATTTTGTCTTATTTCTGCTCTTAATAGGAATAAACTTGTTTCTTCTGATATTTTATCCATCATATTATCAAATATTTGATATCCTTCTTTTATATAAGCTTGTAATGGATCTTCATTAGCATATCCTCTTAATCCAACACCATCTCTTAAATGTTCCATATTATTTATATGATTCATCCAGTTTGTATCTATTACTCTTAATGATATTGCTTTTTCAAATTCGCTAACTAATTCCCATGGTAATTCATTTATTTTTTTCTCATAATCTTCACTCAATACTTCAAATATTTCTTGTGATACTTCTTCAGGCATCTTACCATCTATATCACTTAATTTTATTTTCTTCATTTTAAGTAGATTTTTATTTACATAATCTTTTAGAGTTTCATATTTGTTTTCTTCTTCACTTATTAAATACTTATTTACTATACTACTTATATAATCTTTAAATGAATCTAATACTCTTTCATGTATTGAATCTGAATCTAATATTTCATTTCTTCTTTTATATATTATTTCTCTTTGTTCATTCATTACATTATCATATTGTAATAATTGCTTTCTTATATCGAAGTTATTTCCTTCAACTCTTTTTTGTGCACTTTCTATTGATCCTGTAAATATTTTACTTCTTATTGCCTGATCATCGAATCCCGCTGTTTGCATTAGTGTCTTAATTCTATCTGTTCCAAATCTTACCATTAATTCATCTTCTAATGATACAAAGAATTGTGATACACCCGGATCTCCTTGTCTTCCTGCACGTCCCCTTAACTGATTATCAATACGTCTTGATTCATGCCTTTCAGTACCTATTACACATAATCCACCTAATTCTTTTACACCTTCACCTAATTTAATATCTGTTCCACGACCAGCCATGTTTGTTGCTATTGTTACTGAACCTATTTCGCCTGCTTTTGCTATTATTTCTGCTTCTCTGGCATGGTTTTTAGCATTTAATACTTCGTGTTTAATATTTTCTTTTGTAAGCATTTTACTTACAAGTTCACTTGTTTCAATTGCAATTGTACCAACTAATATCGGTTGTCCTGTACTATGTCTTTCTTTTATTTCTCTTACTATTGCATTAAATTTAGCTTTTTTAGTTGCAAATACTAAATCAGGTAAATCTTCTCTTATAACATCTTTATTTGTAGGTATTTCTATTACATACATGTTGTATATATTTCTAAATTCTTCTTCTTCTGTTTTTGCAGTACCAGTCATACCAGATAATTTATTATACATTCTAAATAAATTTTGGAATGTAATTGTTGCAAGAGTCTTTGTTTCATCATTAATTTTAACGCCCTCTTTAGCTTCGATTGCTTGATGTAAACCTTCTGAAAATGCTCTTCCTTTCATTAGACGACCCGTAAATTGATCAACAATTATTACTTCTCCATCTTGCACTACATAATCAACATCATTTTGCATTCCATAATTAGCTTTTAATGATTGATCAATATGGTGTACTAAAGCCGAATTGGATATATCATATAAATTATCTATCTTAAAGAATTTGCAAGCTTTATCACTACCGTCTTCTGTTAAACTTACTGATTTAGTCTTTTCGTCTATTGTATAATCTGTATCTTTTTTTAATGTTTTTACAAATGTATCTGCACTTACGTATAGATTCTTAGATTCCATTTTACCACCAGATATAATAAGTGGAGTACGTGCTTCATCTATTAAAATTGAGTCAACTTCATCTAAAATTGCGAAATTTAATTCACGTTGTACTCTATTTTCTTTTTTTACAACCATGTTATCTCTTAAATAATCAAAGCCAAGTTCATTATTTGTTGTATATAAAATATCTTTTTCATATTCTTTTCTTTTTTCTGATGGTGTAAGTTCTCTTAAGTTAACACCTACTGATATTCCTAAAAACTCAAATATTTTGCCCATCCATTCAGCATTTCTTGTTGTTAAGTATTCATTAACTGTAATAACATGTACTCCTTTTCCTGTAAGTGCATTTAAGTATGCCGGAAGTATTGTTGTAAGTGTTTTTCCTTCACCTGTTTTCATTTCTGCAATATTCCCATAATGTATTGCTATACCACCTAGTAATTGAACACGGAATGGATATTCACCAATCACTCTTTTTGCAGCTTCTCTAATAGTTGCAAAAGCTTCTACTAAAATATCATCTAATGTTTCCCCATTTACTAATCTTTCTTTAAATTCATTAGTTTTAGCTTTTAACTTTTCATCACTTAATTCACTATATTCACTAGATAATGCCTCTATACTATCTGCTAAGGCACCAAACCTTTTTAATTCTTTATACTCATGATCAAACAATCTTCTTAAAATGTTCATATTTTCACCTCACTATATATTGTATCAAAAAAAAAGAAATAGATAAACTATTTCTAATTAGTTTCTATAAGTCCATAGTTATTATCTTTTCTTTTATATAGTACACAAACCTTACTTGTTTCACTATCTTTATAGATAAAGAAATCGTGTCCAAGCATTTCCATTTGTAAAATTGCTTCTTCCTCACTCATTGGTTTAGTATTTAATTCTTTTCTTTTTATAACTAAACTTTCTTCTATATCTTCTTCATCATCTTCTATATAACTAAGATTAAAGTTTTTTGAAGCAGCTTTTTCAATTTTATTAATCTTTGTTTTATTCTTTCTTATTTGTCTTTCAATCTTATCTGAAACACGGTCTATAGCAGCATATAAATCTTCTGCAGATTCCTCGTTTCTAATTGTAAAACTTGTTGTTGGAATTGTAACTTCTATTGTTTGATCATAACCTTTTACTTTAATTACAACATTTGCAGTTATTGAATCAGGTTTATCAAAGTATTTGTTTAACCTATCCAACTTTTCAGTTATGTACTCCTTTATTGCATCTGTAACTAATATTTTGTCACCTCTAATATTATATTTCATGTTATCCCTCCTATTTATATTATATCATACTTAAAAGAAAAAAACTACCTAAACGGTAGTTTCTACAACTGCACAAACATTAATGGCTTGTAGTCCTTTTTCAGTTTGAATTAAATCGAACTCTACTAATTGCCCTTCACTAAGTGTTTTAAAGCCATTTTGTTTTATTGCTGAATAATGTACGAAAATATCTTCGCCTTCACGGTATTCAATAAAACCATACCCTTTTTCATTGTTGAACCACTTAACGTTCCCTCTCAAATCTGCACCTCACCTTCTTTTCTATACTTTAATTTTAAATTATAAAGTATATATAATTCAACACTACGCAAACTACAAATTATGACATATGTCGCACTGCAGTCTTATAATATCAAATTCTTATCCTTTTATTGTAAAACATGTATGAAGTGTCATTTTAGATGTATGAAAAGATAGTCACAAAAAAGCAATATATTTTTATGCAAACTAAAATTGTTTTTTTACATAATGAGTCTTTAAAAAAAATATCTGTTCTTATTTAGGTATACTATAAGCATGAACAGGAGAGATGTATGAAAGAAGTATTTTTAAATAAATCTATGGATTTGCTTAGTTCAAAATATAATTATGATTCACTTACTAAAGATAAAATCCTTTACGGGCTTGAAATAATTTATATATTTATAACTAAGTTATTTGTAATATTAATATCAGCATTAATATTTGGTTTATTTAAAGAAATGTTAATATTTACACTACTTCTAAATGGACTTAGAACATTTGCATACGGAGTTCATGCTAAGAAAAGTTGGCATTGTTATATATCTAGTTTAGTTGTATTTATACTTATGCCATATATATTTATAAACATAAACATTAATTTAATTCAAAAAATAATAATTTCCATATTATCATTAATTTCAATGTATGTATATGCTCCTGCTGATACAGAAAAAAGACCAATAGTTAATATGAATCAAAGAAAAAAACTAAAATTGTATTCATTCTTAGTATGTACAATATATATTATTCTTTCATTCATAATTAAAAATGAAATGATAATAAATTTAATATTATTATCCATGATAACTGAATCATTTGTAATTAATCCATTTATATATAAAATTTTCAATCTTCCTTATAATAATTATAAGGAATACTTAAAAAATGGTGTTTAAATAACACATAAATGTAGTTAGGAGGTGTAATAATGAACTTAGTAGCAAAAATATTAAATAAAGCAGCATTAACAAGCGCTAAAAACAGTGAAACAACTTGTCCAGTAATTTTTATAGACGAACCAAAAATGCCAGCAAGCATGATTAAATAATGTAAAATAAAGAACCACAAAAATGTGGTTTTTATAATTTTATTTTTAAAATTGCTTCAAACATTGAACCATATGAATTCATAGTAAACTCTATTTTATCATTGTTTTTAATTATATCATTTACTATAGATAATCCATATCCTCTATTTTTACCTTTTGTAGAAAATCCTGTACCCATAATTTTTGAAGTATCAACTTTCTTATCTGTACTATTTTCTATAATAATTAATATCTTATTATCTTCTTTTTTCATTTCTAGAGATATATACTTATCATTAGATGCACGTGCACTTTCTATTGCATTGTCAAGTAATATTCCCACTATTTTAATTACATCTTTATTAACTTTAGGATTTAAATCATCAAACTCTTTTACTTTTTTCTTAATCAATAAATCTATATTCATAGATTTATCTAGCTGAGAAAACTTATAATAAATTAAACCTTTTAAACCAGATGGAATTTTATCAATATTTTTAATTAAATAATTATCTCTAATTACTCTATTTTCTTTTATTATTTCTGATATATATTCTTTTAATTTTGTATTACTAGGATCTGCATAACCATTTATTACTATTAATTGATTTTTAAAATCATGGACTAATTTTCTTTTCTCTTCTATTTCTTTTTCATATTGTTCAAGATAATTTAGTAAAATATTATAGTTTTCAGATAATTTGTTTGATTTAATTGATTCTTTATACAATAAATAAACTATTATAACAAATACAAGAACTAGTACTAAATTTATTACAACGGCACCCATATTCCCTATACTTATCATATTTCTATATGATAAAGTTATTATAATTGCTGCAAGAAATAACCACATTATGTAAATTTGATTTCTTTCAAGAACTTTTAAATTTTTTCTTATAAACTCATTTAATGGTTTAAATAATAATACTGGTATTGTACCTACTATTGTTAGTACTGCACCAATAGTTCTTCCTAATATATAATTGTTAAATTTGGTATAATCTACTTTAAAAATACCAATTAATATAAATACTATTATCTCACCAATAAACATATATCCTGTAGATATTAATACCAAAAGTAAACTCTTTTCTAGCTTTAATTCAAATATTACTTTTATAGCAAGAGTTACAAATGGTATTGTGATTAATATTTTAAATATGTCTGTATTAAACATATTAATCATTGCAATTGTTATTGATGTTAATATTATAATTGATATATTTCTAAATGGTTTATCTATCCATTTTAATTTAAAAACTTTTTTAATTACTATTACATAAAATATTATGTTTAATAACGCTCCTATAAATAAATCCAAGTGTTCAATTACTTGCATCTTGTTTCACTTCTTTCTTATAATTTCTAGATAATAAATCTGTTGTTTGCCCATTTTTAAATATTATTACTCTTTCTTTTGGATCAATTTTAACTACATTATTCATATTAGTAATACATGCTCTATGAGTGTATTTAAAGTCTCCTATCAACCTTTTATATATTGCGTTTAATGGTTCATTAACTTCATACTCATCATTTGTTGTCATAATTACACTTTTTCTTCTATATGAATCATAAGTAATATAAAGTATATCTTTATAATCAATCTTTGTTATTGCTCTATTTACTCTTACTGTTAATTTTTCATCATTTAATACTTTATTTATACATGCTAAAATACACTCTTTCATTCTCTTATCATATAAATCAAATTTAGATATAAAATCAAATATTAAAACTTTTGATTTGAATGCTAAATGTTCTAGTTCATAATGTGCAGACAAAATAAAAATTACTGAATCCCAATCTCTTTTTCTTATTTCTTTTGCTATTTCTAGTCCTGATTTATCATTAACCTCTATATCTAATATGTAAATCTTGTTGATAAGATCTGAATGAATAATTTCATAAAATGAATCATCATAATTATGAAATACATGTATCTTGTATTCTATTGATGTTTTAAATATTGTTTTTACTATTATATCTTTTACAGTATTTGTTATAGCTGTTTCATCGTCACATATTATAAAATTTAACATAAGACCACCTATTTAATTATAGATTCTTTATATGTTTTATTCAATATCATTTTTCCAATTTTTTCCATTTTGTGGCTAAAAAAAGAAACAAAATGGTCTTTTGTTTTCTCTATGTAAATTTAATCATCAATTAGATTTAAATTTTCTAATAATATGCCTGTTCCTTCTGCTACACAAGTAAGTGGACTTTCTGCTATATATATAGGTACTTTTAATTCTTCTTTTAATAGATTATCTAATCCATCTACCATAGCACCTCCACCAGTTAATACTATTCCTTTATTAATTATATCTGCAGATAATTCTGGTGGAGTATTTTCTAATACTTGTTTTATGCTTCTTATTATTTCATCTATACTTTCTTTAAGTGCATTTTTTACTTCTTCACTTTCTAATTTTATAGTGTGTGGAAGTCCTGTCGTTATATTTCTTCCTTTTACATCCATTTTTTCTTTTTTGCACGAAGAAACTGTTCCTATTTTTTTCTTTATTTCTTCTGCAGTTATTTCACCAATTAAAAGTTTATACTTATCTTTTACATATTTAATTATTTCATTATCAAATGTATTGCCTGCTATTTTTAATGATGTACTTGTTACTATTGAACCAAGTGATAATACTGCTATATCTGTTGTTCCACCACCTATATCAACAATCATTGACCCACTTGGTTTTGATATATCAAGTCCTACTCCAACAGCAGCTACCTTTGGTTCTTCTTCTATAAATACTTTTTTTGCGCCTGTTCTTTCCGCTGCTTCTTTTATTGCGTTTTTTTCAACTGGTGTAACATTTGTCGGGCAACATATAAGTATTCTTGGCTTTGAAAATAGGTTTTTGCCATTAACCTTTTTTATAAAATAATCAAGCATTGCCTCTGTTAACTCAAAGTCTGCAATAACTCCTTCTTTCATGGGTTTTATTGCTTTTACTTTACCAGGAGTTCTTCCTAACATTTCATGTGCTTCTAATCCAACAGCTAAAACCTTTTTATTTTCATCATCAATCGCTACTACTGAAGGCTCATTTAATACTATACCTTCTCCTTTTATGTATATTAATATATTTGCTGTTCCTAAATCTATTCCAATATCTTTTCCAAACACTTCTTCATCTCCTTAACTTGCTTTTAAATATTTTATTCTTGTAGATTCTCCACCTTTAATATGTCTTGTTTCTATATGTTCTTTTAATATTTTTAATATACTTTCATATAATTGCATATTTATATGAGATAATCTTTCGGTTAAATCTTTATGTACTGTACTTTTACTTACATGAAATTTTTGTGCGGTTTTTCGTATTGTATCTTTAGTATTTATAATGTGCACTGCTTCTTCACAAACACGTGTATGTATTTTTGAATTCATTTAAACACCCCTATTAAAATATATATAATATTATTATTTTTATTCAGAAAAAAAGGCATTATGCCTATATTTCATTTATATTTTTATCATATATATTTTCTGGATTTATAATTTCACCTTTATTAGTAAGTTCAAAATGTAAATGATTCCCTAATGATTTTGATATATTACATGTACCTGAAGTTCCTATTTTTTGTCCTTGTGACACTTTGTCATTTTTCTTTATCACTACATCCCCCAAGCATTGATATGAAGCTATTATTTCATTTGTATATTGAACTTCTACAATTTTACCTAAAATGTTATCTTCCCCTACATTTATTACAGTTCCATCTTGTATAGATACTACATCAAATGTACTTTCTTTTCCGTAATCTACTCCTGAATTTTGTAAGTATGTTCCCTCATAATAAATTAAAGAGTTTTCTTGAGTATTCTTATCATCCTTATAATCATAAAAGTTTTGTAGTACTTTAATATCATTATCAACGTATGGTCTTATAATAGTTTTATTTTCTCCTACAACTGGTATTATTTCATCTACTAATGTACTTGATGTAATATATGTGATTGGATTATAACTACTTTTTAGTAATGAATCTACTAAAAACATTAAACTAATAAGTAGTGACACTGCTACTACTCCATAAATCATTGGTATAACAAATGGTTTTAATTTTCTTTTTACCTGCATTTTTTTCACCTCATTATAAAGTGTTTCCATTTGTTAATTTTTTATACATTTTTAATACAATTTTTTTATAGTTGTGCCTTGATAATAGTGCTCTAAAATTTCTTTATATGTATAACCATTATTTGCCATTCCGTTTGCACCATATTGGCTCATACCTACACCATGACCAAAACCTTTGGTTGTTACTTCTACTTTGTTATTTACTATTTTTACATTAAAATAGTTTGATCTAACTCCAAGTAAATATGCAACTTCTGTTCCTGTAAAGGTTTTATTATTTATTGTTAATTTTTTAATTCTTCCTGTACTTGTTTCATTTAATACATTAATATAAATTTTACTACAATCAGTCATATTTAAATGTTTACAAAACTCTTCTCTTGTGAATGTGGTAGTTTCCTCGTATACTGGTGATTCTTCTTCATCCCAATATGATGATACGCTCCTTAAATATGCAACCTTATTTCCAAATATTTCTTCACTATTTTCTGTATATCCAGTACTTGTTGAAAAAAATAATGTATCTGCATATGTTCCATTATAATCAACGTATTCTCCTTTTGTTTCTTCTACTGCTTTGTTAATTTTTTCTTTGTATATACTATAATATGTTTTCCATCTTATTTTTAAAGTATCATCATCTAAATATACTTGATTCATTACTGTATCTACTACATCATATGTGTTTTTTTCATTTATTCTTTTAACTCCATATGTTCTTGCTGCAACAGCTTGTGCTTTTAATGCTTCTATATTAAATGACACTGGCATTTCTCCTGCAATTACTCCTTTTACATATTCTTCTAAATCTACTTTAATTATTTTGTTTTTGCTTGTTTGTTTAACTTTTATAAAAATTCCATTTTTATTTTTTTTAGTTATATGTTTTGTTATAACCTCACTAATTATTTTATCCTCTTCTTTATAAATTATAAACATAAAAAAAGAGGGCACTAATATAAACAACAATGTTATACTTAATACTCTCTTCATAAATCCTCCTTATTTAATTATTTGTGAAACTAAATAAAAATCGTACAAAAAGTTTACTACTAAATAAGAAATTGATAATGATACAAATACATAAAATAATTTAATTTGATTCACATGATTTTTTTTAAATAGTCCCTCTAAATTTAAAGACACCATTGTCCATATTACAAACGGAACTACTAAAATATACAAGTAAAATTTAATGTTCATTTTCGTAGTCCTCAATTAACTTTATGCGTCTTTCATGTTTTTTATCACTGCTAAATTCGTTTTCATTAAATTCGTTTATCATTTCTAATATTTCATCTAATGTTTTTGATGCACTTACTGCAAGAACATTTGCATTATTATGCATTTTAGCATATTTAGCATCATTAACATTGTCTATTTTAGCACATCTAATACCTTTTACCTTATTACATGCAATAGACATTCCTATTCCTGTACCACATATAGCAATTCCATAAGTTACATCTTTATTTATAACTCCATTTGAAAGCATAAATGCAAAATTAGGATAATCTACTGACTCACTACTATATGTTCCATAATCAGTTATATTATATCCATGATTTTTTAAAACATTAATTAATTCTTCTTTTAATTCATATCCTCTATGATCTGAGCATATTCCTATATTCATATTATCACCCATTTAATTATAACATAAAAAAAGATAAATAATTTTATCTTATTTATCAAATCCATATTTTTTATTAAATTGTTCAACTTTACCTTTTCTTGCACTATTTTTTAAATGTGCTCCTGTATAGAATGGATGACATTCTGAACATGTTTCTACATGTATCTTATCTTTAGTTGATAATGTTTCAAATGTAGCACCACATGCACAAGTAGCTGTACAGTTAACATATTTTGATTCATATTTACTCATATCTAATTCTCCTTTCGCCATGGCTTTTTTAGTCATAGTAATTTAAAAGTCTTACATATTATAGCAACTAATTATCAATTAATCAATAAGAATTTACAATATTTACATAGTTTTTTTGCTTTTTATGATGTTTTTTTGAATAATTTGAATTGTTTTTTCACTTATTAATTTATACCCATCAATATTTGGATAGTAACTATTTATATTAGTAAATACTTTATTATTATTTTTAAATAAGTTATAAGTATCAATATAATATATATCTTCATTAACACATATATCTATTAATTTATTATTTGCATACTTTATTATACTATCCATTTTAGAATCATTAATAAATGGGTTATAATATCCAATAAATATTATATCCTCTTTACAATATTTTTTGATAATGTTAATTAGTTTTTTAATATCATTAAGTACTTCATCAATATAATCATATGGTACATAAACTAAATTATCTTTATTAATTTTATAAAGTATTTCATTTAATCCTGTAGATAAAGTTATAACATCTGCATTCATTAATGCCTTTTTTATAGTTATTTTTTTATTATTTTGAATAATTTCTATATTATCTTCTATATTATTTATTATATCTGTTGTTCTATAATCTATACCTGAAAATTTTTTAGTATAAAATTCTAATTTATTAATTTTATTTAAATAATCTTTTACATAATCGCTATAACCATATCCTTCTATATCATTTTCATTTATTCCTCTACTTATACCATCACCTAAAGAAACATAATATACCTTTGTATCTTTATTTGTTATATATATAACTATTAATAATACAATAACTAAAATAAAGCCTACTTTTTTTATTATTTTCATAATTTCCCCCCAACAAAAAAAGAGATATAATCTCTATATTATATTTTTTATTCTTCTATTTTAGCACCTATGTTTTGTAATTTTTGTATTATGTTTTCATATCCTCTTAATACATGATTAATATCTTCAATTATTGTTTTACCATCTGCAATTAAAGATGCTAAAACCATACATGCTCCTGCTCTTAAATCTGTTGCTTTTACTGTATTTGCAGTTAATTTTGTTTTGCCAGTTATTTCTATTGTTCTTTCATTAATTTTTATATTTGCACCCATACTATTTAAATATTCAACATTTTGAAATCTATTTTCATATATTGTTTCTGTCAAGTGTGACACTCCGTCACATTGAGTTAATAATACAGTAAATGGTTGTTGTAAGTCTGTTGCAAAACCAGGATATCCTTTTGTTATAACGTCTACTGGTTTTAAATTATCTGTTTTAGAAACTATTATACTATTTTTATCTATTTTATAATTTACTCCCATTTCATCAAATTTATCTAATAGAGAAGATATGTGTTCTGATATAACATTTTCTACTTTTAAATTATCTCCTATTAAAGCTCCTAATATTAAATATGTACCTGCTTCTATTCTATCTGGAATTACATTTATTTCTGATGAATGTAAATGCTCTACTCCATTTATAATTATAGAAGTTTTATCTCTTTTAATATCTGCACCCATATTATTTAAAAAATCTATTACATTATCTATTTCAGGTTCTTGTGCTGAATTATTAATAATTGTTTGTCCTTTTGCTTTTACAGATGCAAATATAGCATTTATAGTTGCTCCTACACTTGGCATATCAAGGTTTATTTCATTTCCAATTAACTCATCTGCGTATATATCATATTTATTATCTTTTTCTATTACAGTAGCACCTAAAGCTCTAAATGCTTTTAAAGTTTGATCTATTGGTCTTTTACCTATATTACATCCTCCAGGAAAATACATACTTACTTTTTTATATTTACCTAGTAAAACAGACATAAAATAATAAGATGCTCTTAGTTTTTTTGATACATGTTCTGGAATTTCTTTATTTAATATTTCTTTTGTATCTATAACTATTTTTCCATTTTTATTTGTTATTTTCGCACCTAAATATACAAGTATTTCTTCTAATGCTTTAATATCAGATATATTCGGTACACCATTTATTTTTACAATATCATCACTTAATATTGCTGCTGGTATAAGTGCAACTGCACTATTTTTAGCACCGCTTATACGTACACTTCCACTTAATATTTTTCCTCCGTTTATAATCATTCTATCCATACTGCCCTCCGTTATATACTATTGATATTGCCTAATAATTGAAACTTGTCCATTACTTTTTTATAAAATATCTATATAAACATTATCACTTCTATAACTATATTATCACAAATAATATGTTAAAACAAAGGAATTACATAAACTTTACATTTTTATCTGTTTTTTTATAGAAAAAAATTAGGTTTTAACCTAATTTTACTTTGTATAACTTGCTTCGTACAATACCATGATATCCATGAAATCTTTTTCTGCACGAACTCTTTCATCATCTAATTCTTTTTCAATTCCTAATTTTACTATATTAGCATTGTTTTCATAGTATTCTTCCATTTGTGTATCTGAAAATTTCTTACCTGTTTTATTGCAATCTTTATATTCATAATATACTTCTTGACCAATAACATCAAGTTCATTTTTATCAGCATACCAAACTGTATCATTAACATTATCTATATAGTAAACTACTCTATATTCTGCCTTCCTTGTTTCTTCTTTTGAAGTTCTTATAACAGAATCATAACGAGGTACTATTGCAAGACCATCACGTAATATTGAACATATAGTCCATCTTGTTGACGCAGAGGCTTCATTATATACTGGATCATTATTAGTATCAATTATATAATTTAATAATTTATCACAAGCATTAGTATATTCTCTATTTAACTTATTAAATTCTTCATCTGATTCTATAATTTTTCCATTTACAGGATTACCAACAGCTTCATCATTAACTCTTCTTGCAATTACAAATGCATTATTCATAAGTACTCTTTCTTTATTATTTGAAACATAATTTGATATATTAATTACATTCTTATAATCATTTTCTGCACTTGTACTTGCTGCATCTATTAATAATATTGCTTGTTCGATTTTTTCCATTTCTGCTTTAGCACTTGCTATATCCATTGCTTTTAGTGAAGCTGGATATAAGCCATTAATATATTCAACTACTTCTGTTGCTAAAGTTTCATCCCATTTAACAATTTCTCCAGAAGTTAATAATAACATATTTTTTTTACTTACTTCATTATATAATTCTAATCCTTTTTTAGATATTACTTCAGAATCATTTATATCAAATGCATAAGTTACATCTGCTCTTTTTACTACTGTTGAATGATTCCTTGATTCAGTAATTTCAGTTTGAGTCATATTTTGTATTGAATCATATGGATTCTCATTATCCTTATTCTTTTTACCATGGTGAACTATTCCACCTACTGCCGCACCACCTAAAAGAGATGCTGCTACTATAAGACTTACTAATCCTGTTCTTTTTTGCTTTTTATTAGCTTCTTTCTTATTTTCTTGTTGTTCTGGTGTTAAATTATCCCAAGTATCTCTAATTACTTGTTCCCTTTTTACATTTTCTTGTCTTTCTCTTATTGCACTTAATAAACTTTGTCTTGTCTTTGGGAAAATAGCTTCATCTTTATCAGTATATTTAACCTTTAAAACTTCAATTCCATTTAAAGAACTAAGTTCTATAGATTTAATTTGTTTCATACCTCTTGTTAAAGTATCAACATTTTCTTCACTATATAATACTTTATTTGTAACTAATTCTCCCTCAATATTTTTTGATAATGTAAAAATTACATTTGCATCTTCTTTAGTGCTATATATTATTACATCACTTAAATTTAATTCTTTTCCTTCAATTGTGTTCATAATATATCCCCTTCCTTTTGAAATATGCCCGTTATTATACACATTTTTTTTATTTTGTCAAGTTTTGTATAGAAAGTGCAATTAATATTAAACCACCAACTATTTTTGATACATTACCTATTTTATTACTTATATATTTACCTATTAGTAAACCTATTAGGGTAAATGTAAAACTAAATAATGAAAAAGTTAATGCGCTTATTATGTGATTATCATAGATACTGTTTAGCCCGATACCTATTGCAAAACTATCTATACTTACTGCAAGTGCAAATAATATCATTGACAATATACTAGACAAATTTGTATTTGAATCTTCTTCTTTGTTAAATATCATAAATATACCTAATAATAAGAAGATTAAAGAAGTTATATATTTTGGATCAATTAATATATATTTAAGCATGATGTCACCTAAATTCATTCCAAGAAGTGGCATCATAAAATGAAATATGCCAACTATTAATGAAAATGTAAATATTTTCTTATAGCTTAAATTAAGCGTCCCAAAACATAACGACAAAGAGAATGCATCCATACTTAAACTTATTGAAAGTAATATTACTAGTAACATTGTATCACCAGTATAATATTATGTAGTTTATATATAAAAATACAAACTCCCTATTTTGATTATATCAAAAGTTATAGAATTTGTATAATTTTTTTTATTTTTTATGAAAAATAGTGTCAAATAACTCTTCAATAAAGAAACTATATTCTACTTCTTCTGTATTTTTATCTTCTGCTTCAATTAAACATAATGGTGGAAATAAAATACACCACCAATTATCTCCTTTTGCTTCACCTAAAGTAATTAGTAATGATTCATATTTTCCCTCTTTAAATTTTTTTCCGTTATATTCTTTTTCTGGAAAATAATTGTATCCATAATTTATATTATAATCGTACGATTCATTTTTTATGTCGTTTTTTACAATTTGTTCAATATTATCAAGGCTATTTTTTATTATATTTCTGGCACTTTCTATATTTTTTTCATCTTTAAGCAAATCATACATTTTAACTCTTACATCTTTGCTTACTTGTTTTTTTATATTTTGATCATATTCACTATTACTATTAGCTAGAATCCTAATTCTTATTAAATTATCATCTTTTTGATTATTGTTTTTATTTATAACAATGAAAGTAGTTATTACTATTATTAATATTAAGAATGCTTTTTTCATTAAAAAATCCACCTTTCTATTTAATGGTGGGTTTTTTTACTATTTTTTATTCATAATAAATATCATTCTATCTTTATTTGATAAATCGCGTTTACATATTATTTCTATATTATTTAAATATTTATGTGCTAACTTTTTTATAGCTTCTTTTTGATTACAACCCATTTCAAAAGCAATTAAAAAGTTGTCATTTAATACTTTTTTTGCATTTTTAAGTATTTCTTCATAATAATATAATCCATTATTTTTAGCATATAACGCAATCCTTGGTTCATTATTTTTAACAACATCCATAATTTCTTCGTCATATGAAATATAGGGAGGATTACTTATTATTACATCATATTTGCCCTCTACATTTTTTAATATATCGCTATATATAAATGTAACATCCATTCCTTTTGCATTTTCTTTTGCTACTTTTAATGCTTTTTTTGATATATCAGTTAATGTAACAGATATATTAGGTAGTTCTTTTTTTAAAGTAAGTCCTATACATCCTGAACCTGTACCTATATCTATTACATTTATACATTTATCAAAGTGTTGATTAATTATTTTTATAGTATTTTCTACTAATTCCTCTGTTTCAAATCTTGGAATTAATACATTTTTAGTTACTTTATACGTATATCCATAGAAATTAACATTTCCAATTATATATTGGAGAGGAAATTTTTTGCTTTTATTTAATGCTATTTTAAATTTAATTACTTTTTTTAAAGAAATTTTTACTTTGCTTTCTTTTTCTTCTTTTGTCAAACCTAGATAATTATCAATTAGATATAATGCATTTTTAATATTCTCTTGTTTTATACTTTTTATTAAATCTTTATATAACACTATTTTCTAATTTTCTTTTTTGATCTTCAGCAATCAATGCATCAATTACTTCATCTAATTTACCTAGCATAACCCTATCTAGTTGCATTAATGTAAAATTGATACGGTGATCTGTTAATCTATTTTGTGGAAAATTATATGTTCTAATTTTTTCTGATCTATCACCAGTACCTATTTTACTTCTTCTTTCAGCACCTTCTTTTTCTTCTTTTTCTCTTTGTTTTAAGTCATATAGTCGTGTTTTTAATATTTTAATTGCTTTTTCTTTGTTTTTAATTTGACTTCTTTCTGTTTGAGAATAAACTACTATACCTGTTGGTATATGTGTAAGCCTTACTGCTGAGTCTGTTGTATTTACTCCTTGTCCTCCACAACCGCTACTTCTTGTTATATCTATTCTTACTTCGTTCATATCAAGATCAAAATCTAATTCTTCTGCTTCTGGCATAACAAGTACTGTTGCAGTTGATGTATGAACTCTACCTTGAGTTTCTGTTACAGGAACTCTTTGAACTCTATGTGCACCACTTTCATATTTTAATCTTGAATATGCTCCTGTTCCTTTAATAATAAATTCTATTTGTGAAAAACCTCCACTAGTTCCTTTTTCTTCATTAGTTACTTCATAAGACCAACCTTTTGATTCTGCATATTTTGTATACATATCAAATAAATCACCTGCAAATATATTTGCTTCATCTCCACCAGCTGCTCCTCTTATTTCGACTATTACATTCTTTTCATCATTAGGATCTTTTGGTATTAATAGAATTTCAAGTTCACCTTCTTTTTCTTCTTTTAATGGCATAAGTCTTTCTAATTCTTCTTTTGCAAATTCTCCTAATTCTTTATCATTTTCCATTTTTTTTGCTTCAGTAATTCCATTTAATATAGTTTTATATTCATTATATGCATTTACAACATCTTCTAAACTACTTAATTCTTTAGATAATTCTGTTGTTTTCTTTACATCTTGTATTACTTCATCTGTAGATAGTTTTTCTTGTATTTCTTTATATCTTTCTTCTACTTTATCAAGTCTTTCTATCATATAATCACCTCCTAAAGGTCACTATCTAAATCTTCTTCGTCATCTTCTTCTATTATATTTAAATCTTCTAAATCATCATCTAAATCATCATCTAAATCTTCCATTGTCTCAACATCATCTGATACAATATCATCTTCTGTCTCTTCTTCTATTTCTTCTTCGTCTATATCTTCTAAATCATCATTCATATCTTCATCTAGTTCATCTTCAACAACTATTTTAACTACATGATTTTCTGCTAAATCCCATTTAGAATCTATAAGTATAAATCTTTTGTCTAAATTTAATGAAGTGTAAAAATCTCCAATAAGATCTTCAAATTCACTATCTCCATAACCTAAAACATTACAAACTTCTTTTAATAATTCAACTGTTGTTAATGTTTTGTGTTCATGTTTTAGTAAGTTATATGCAATATCTAAGTAAGATAATTTTTCAACCTCTTCCTTGCTCATTTTTTTTATGTCCATAGAATCCTCCTACATTTTTTCTCTTGCTACAATACCAATTAAATTTAAGGCATTTCCAATTGTTATTTTAACTGCATTTATTAAATTTATTCTCTCAGATGTATATTTTATATCATCAGAAATAATTTTTTCATGTGAATAATATGTGTGGAATAATGTTGCAAGTTCATATACATAATTTGTAAGTATATGTGGTATTTGTTTTTCCGCTGACATTTCTACAACATCTTTAAATTCATATGCTTTTTTAATTAAATTAAGTGCATATTCACTTTCAATTGTCTCATAATTATTAACTTCTATTTTTTCTTTTACATTATTTAATATTGAGCATATTCTTGCATATGCATATTCAATGTAATAAACTGGATTTTCTGTTGATTTTTTAGTTGCTAAAGTTATGTCAAAATTCATTTGAGTATCTAAGCTTTTAGCTGCAAAAAAGTAACGAGATGCATTTAAACCTACTTCCTCAACTAGTTCATTTATTGTAATTGTTTGACCAGTTCTTTTGCTCATTTTAACTTCTTCGCCATCTCTTATTAACTTAACCATTTGTAATAATTTTACATCTAGTATTTTTGAATCATATCCTAATGCATCTATTGATGCTTTTAATCTTGATACATAACCATGGTGATCCGCACCAAATACATCTATTAAATTATCAAAACCTCTATGTATTTTATCTAAGTGATAAGCAATATCTGGTACTAAATATGTATATGATCCATCATGCTTAACTACTACTCTATCTTTATCATCACCATATTTTGTAGTTCTTAACCATTTAGCACCTTCTGCTTCATAGATATTACCGTTTTTTTCTAGTGAAGCTAAGCATTCTTCAATTTTTCCAGAGTTTCTTATTGCCATTTCACTACTCCAAACATCAAATTCTACTCTGAAATTTTTTAAATCATCTTTTATTCTTTGTAAAAGTTTAGATACACCTAAATTAGTAAAATAACTAATTTCAGCATCTAATTTTGAATCCCCAAATTCATCATAAATTCCTTGTGCAATTTCTATTATTTCTTCTCCATGATATCCATCTTCTGGCATATTTAATTCTTTACCACAAATATTATCATATCTAGCTTTAATAGATAATCCTAAATTATGTATTTGATTTCCACCATCATTTATATAATATTCTCTTGTTACATCATATCCTGCAAAAGACATTATTCTAGATAAATTATCTCCATAAGATGCTCCTCTTGCTGTTCCTACATGTAGTATTCCTGTTGGGTTAGCACTTACATATTCTATATTTATTTTTTTCTTATTTCCAATATTGCTTTTTCCATAATCTTTGTCTAATTTTATTATTTCATCAATACCTTTTAATAAATATGAATTATTTATATAAAAATTTATAAATCCTGCACCTGCAATAACAATTCTATCTATTATATTTCCTTTATCTATATTTGCTACTATTTCTTCTGCTATTTCTCTTGGATTTTTTCTTAAAACTTTAGTAAGTTCCATTGCAACATTAGTTGAATAATCTCCATTTTCTTTATTTTTTGGTACTTCTACAATAAAAGAAACTCCATCTATATTCATTTTACTAAGAGATTCGTTTATTATATTTCTTAAATCTTTCTTTATATCCATTATAATCACTCCCTAAATATTAATTTATATTCAAATGTACCAATTGAATTATTGTTATTATATAACTCATACTCTATATATAATCTATTATCTTCAATTTCTAAGTTTTTTGTATATACATCAATTTCCATATCTAAACCTATTGTTTTAACATTATACTTACATTTATTTACTTCATCTTTAGTAAACTCAAGCCGCAAATCATAATCCTCATTCATTCTTTCAATTATTACTTTATTTTTTAATATAGTAATAGCAACATTTAAATCTTCTTCAGTATATATTATTTTATTTTCTTTTTCATTATAAGTAGCTAAAGATTCAATATTAACTGTTTCATTATCACTATTTGAAAGAACAGCATTAATTTTAACTTGTTTCATACAATCACCTAAACAACTTCTACATGCATGTGCCCTTTTTTAAATTTCACGTACATTATATATAACATATAAGTTTTTGTAAATAGTAATTTGAAAAAATGTTGAGTAATTTTTAATTTATTAACAATAACAATACTTTATTATTAAATAGCTAACAATAAATATTACTACTTTTTAATATTATGTAATATTTTTAAAATTTTTTTTCATAATAAAAAAGAAAAGAGGGTGATTTTTGTGAAAATATTTAAAAGATTAATAAAAGTTACCTTTATATTTATAGTTCTTGTTGCTTTTTTTTTAGTAGGTCTTTATATATATGCTTTATCTCTTCCTAAAATAGATATTAATAATGTTAATAATATTACATTATATGATAAAAATGAAAACATGGTTTTTAGTGGTAATGGTAATAAAGAATGGATTAGTATTAAAGAAATTTCTCCTTATTTAATTAAATCTACATTATATACTGAAGATAAACGTTTTTATAAACATCCAGGATTTGATTTTGTTAGAATTCTTAAATCTATGTATGTAAATATTACTAGTAAAAACTTGTCTCAAGGAGCATCTACTATAACTCAACAGCTTGCTAGAAACTTATTTTCTAATTTTGATAAGACATGGGAAAGAAAGCTTAAAGAAGCTTGGTATGCATTTAGAATTGAAATTAATTATTCAAAAGATGAAATTCTAGAAGCATATTTAAATACTATAAATTATGGTAATGGAGTACTTGGTATTGAAAATGCATCTCATTATTATTTTAATAAAAGTGCAGCTGATCTTTCATTAGCAGAAGCTTCTATTCTTGCGGGCATACCAAAAGCACCTAATGCATATTCTCCTTTAAATAATGAAGATGCTGCTAAAAAAAGGCAAGGAGTAATTCTTAATAATTTAGTTAAAAACAATATTATTACAGAAGAAGAAGCTGATGAAGCTTATAACACTACTCTTTCTTACTACGGCAAAAAAGAAGTTCTTAACTTATCAACATTAATGTATTATAAAGACGCAGTTATAAATGAACTTAATAGTATTAAAACTATTCCTGAATCTTTAATTGAAGGTGGATTAAAAGTTTATACAACACTTGATATAAATGCTCAAACTATTTTAGAAAATAGTATGAAAAAAAATTTAGAGGATGATAACTTACAAGTAGCGGGTGCAATGATAAATCCTAAAAATGGAGATGTAATCGCACTTATTGGTGGCACTGATTATATAAAAAGTGAATTTAATCGTGCAATTAACTCCAAAAGACAAGTAGGTTCAACTATGAAACCATTTCTTTATTATGCAGCACTAGAAAATGGTTTTACAGCATCTACTACCTTTTTATCAGAAGTAACTTCTTTTACATTTAGTAATAATGATACATATACACCACAAAATGCTGGAGAAATATATCCAAATGGTGAGATATCTATGGCTGCCGCTATTAGTTATTCAGATAATATATACGCAGTTAAAACACATTTATTTTTAGGAGAAGAAACACTTGTTGATATATCAAAAAGAGTTGGTATTAAAGAAAAATTAGATAAAATTGTATCTCTTCCTTTAGGAACAGAAGAAATTAATTTAATTGATTTTTTAGAAGGATATGCTACTTTAGCAAACCTTGGTAATAAAGTTACTCCACATTTTATAGAAAAAATTGTGGATTATGAAGGTAATATAATTTATGAATCAAAACATGATAGTGAATCTGTTTTAAATAAAAGTATAGTATATATTTTAAATGAATTATTAACCAGTACATACGATTTAAATATGGTAGACTATAATTATCCAACATGTGGTTCTTTAGTGCCTAAAATTACAAATAAATACGCTTTAAAGAGTGGTACAACTGATACAGATGCATGGACTATTGGATATAATAAAGATATACTAGTAGGAATATGGAATGGATATGATGATAATAAAAAAATAGAAATGAATGCAGTTAGAACATCAAAAAATATATGGGTAGATACTATAGAAGAATATTTAAAAGATAAAAAAACTAGTTGGTATAGTATGCCTGATAATGTAGTTGGTGTAGTTGTTAATCCAATAGATGGTAAATTGGCAAAAGAAAATACACAAAAGAAAAAGATTCTGTACTATATTAAAGGTACAGAACCTACTGAATAATTATTTATATGCTCTCGTTAATACTTTTTCTTTTGTAGATGCGATAAATATTATATTTTATATTTACTTTTAAATTTAATTAGTTATTACTGTTACTTTTCTTATTACTTCTTCTGCATTTGTATAATTATATTTTACTTCATATTCTCCTGGTTTACTTGTATCTACATTACTTGTCATATTAGTACTACTTAGTTTTTCTACTCCTACATCTATTACTGCAACGTATGCTCCACTATCTACATACGTACTTTCTTTTCTTACTGTCGTTTCTTTTAATCCTAGTAAAAATATAACGTTTGCACTCTTCTGTTCATAATCATAATATGTTTTTATATTTCCTTCTATTTTTGCAATTACTACTTCATTTGTAAGGTCTATTCCTTCTAGATTCTTTTTATTTAGTAACATTTTATTTACAAGTACTTCTAATCTTACTTTATCTACTCCTATTGATTCTAGGTGTGATAATTCTTTTCCATAGTCATTTGCATATATATATGCTGCACTTTCTATTGCTTCTATTTGTGTTTGTTTTTCTAATTCTTTTGCTCTTTTTATATTCTTTTCTACTTTTGTTATTACTAATACTGCTGTTAATGCAATTATTATTACTACTACTAAAAGTTCTACTAATGTAAATGCATTTTTTTTCATATATCCTCCTTATGACACGATGACATTTCTTGTTATTTTAGAATTACCAAAAGTATAAGTTATCACATATGTTCCTATACTACTTGTATTTACAGTTCCTGATGTTATTATTGATGAAGTTACATCAGTACCATCTAATAAAGTAGCTGTTACACCCGGATCATTAAATGTATCTCCTACTTTTAAATAGATATTATATCCATCATTTAATTTAATTTTTACTTCCATATTAATATCATATTTTGCCTCAATTTTTCCTTTATTATTTCTAGTTACATAAATTAAGTCTGTTTCTGGTATTGTCTTTTTTGTTATAGGATTTATAAGTGATGAATCAAAATAATTATTATCAATTAATGTTTTTATTGATATATATGTATTATCATACAAATTATAATCTTGTATTTTATCTTCATTTGTTATTACGTAGTCTTTAGCATTTAATTCAATAGTTTCTATTAAAGTATTGTATGCTTCTGTTTTTGCAGAGTTTATTCTTTTTATAACAATTGGTGCAATTATAGTTGAAAGCATTCCTACTAAACATATTGCACATAATAATTCTACTAAGCTAAATCCATTTTTTTTATTTTTCATATTATCACCTATTCTACAATATAATTTTACTACACATACAAAAAATAAACAAGTTTTACTTGTCTATTATTATTGTTATTTTATAAGCATTTCCTAAATCTTCTTGTTCTTTATGAACTTTATCTCCAAGATTTAATAATTCTATATTTTTATTTATTTTATCAACTATTTCTTTTGATTTTTCTCTATCGTTATTAACATCTACAAATCCACCATTATAATTTAAATCAACAAAGAATTTATTTTCATTCTTAGGTGCGTTTGTAGTCATTAATGAATCTATATCTGCTTTTTCTTCTACTTTGTTTATGTCTGATGCATTTTGTTTAATTTGATTTATATCTACTAATACTGATTCTTTTGGTTCATCTATTTCTACTGGTGGCTTATTAATTCCTGGATTGTTATTAGAAAATACTGATGGATTTATAATATTTTGAATATCTTCTTTTGATGCTTGTGCCTTACTATGTATATTTTCTTCATATGAATTATATGGTCTATTATTATTTATATCATTAATATTATCTTGTGGTGTATTAAACATACTAGGTATAGGATTTGAATTTTCTACATTATTATTTTGAGTATTATTAAATCCGTGTATTAAATTTAATTGTGGATTTACATCTTCAGTTACATTATTAATTGGTATATTTACTGTAGGTACACTCATTTTTGGTGGTTCATAATTATTGTTTGTATTATTCATATTATCATTATTAAACATTAAAGAGCCTCCACCATATCTTTCTTTTATTAAATCATCTGTTTGTCTTACTGTTAATCTTTTTTCTATTATTTCAGAAAGTATCTTTCTTTGATCTTCTTTATTTTCTACTTTTAATATACTTCTTGCATGTCTTTCTGATATTTTATTATTTAATATTGCATCTTGTACCATTTCATCTAAGTTTAATAATCTCAATTTATTTGCTATTGAAGATTGACTTTTACCCATTCTTTTAGCTAAATCTTCTTGTGTTAAATAACCTTTATCAAGTATCTTTTTAAATGATTTTGCTTCTTCTAATGGAGTCATTTCTTTTCTTTGTATGTTTTCTATAACTGCAACTTCAGCACTTTCATTATCATTTAAGTTCATTACTATACATGGAACTTTAGATAATCCTATTAATGTTGCTGCTTTATATCTTCTTTCACCTGCGATTATTTCATATTTATCCTGTAATCTTCTTACTACAAGTGGTTGTATGATTCCATGTTCTTTTATAGAATTAGCAAGCTCATTTAAAGCTTCCATATCAAATGTTAATCTTGGTTGAAATCTATTTGGTATTATATCCTCTACTCTAATTTCTAATATTTCTCTATTGCTCTCATTGTTCATAACAATCCCACCTTTATTCTTATAAGAATATAATACTAAAAAAAAAGAAAAAAAGCAACTACTAAAAATTGCTTATATTTCTTTTTTTATTATCTTATCATAACTTCTTGGATACTTATTATCTATTTTTCCAAGTTTCTTAATTACTATTAAATTTCTCACACTATTTTCATATGGTAAATTAAAAGTTATAATTTTCTCTATTTTAGAAGATAAAACTTCTAAATATTTTGTATTTTGTATTTCGCTATCTATATTTGCTTTCATTGGTATAAAGTAACCCTTTATTTTAACTCCAGGCAAACATATTTCGCTTATTATATTTAGTCTTGATACTGCTCTACATGTTATTAAATCAAATTTATCTTTATTATTTCTTATATAGTCTTCTGCTCTTTCATGAAACACTTCTATATCTTTTAATTTAAGTTCTTTTATTACTTCTTTT
The DNA here is from genome assembly GCA_000436255.1 of Clostridium sp. CAG:1193. Lineage (GTDB taxonomy): Bacteria > Bacillota_I > Bacilli_A > RF39 > UBA660 > CAG-1193. Next base: position 24,899 of record HF990809.1, read on the forward strand.
AAAAAATCTACTCTTTTGTTTAAAGCATCAACAAGAGTTATTTTTAAATTAGGAAATACTATTTTTAAAACTAATCCTGGAAAACCTGCACCTGTACCTATATCACATACATATAATTCTTTATTTAAATCAATTGCTTTTATTAATGTAAGTGAATCATAAAAATGCTTTAAATACACATCTTTTTTATCTGTAATTCTTGTTAAATTTATTTTATTATTCCAATTAATCAATATTTCATAATACTTATTTAATTTGGATAAAATATCATTATTAATACTTATTCCAAGTTCATTTACATTTGTTATAAATTCATTTTCACTCATCTTTAAAATACCTCTTCATATATACACTTAATATAGATATATCACTTGGATTTACCCCACTTATTCTCATAGCTTGACCTAGTGAAGTTGGTCTTACTTGTTTTAATTTTTGCCTTGCTTCACTTGCTATATTTACTATTTTATCATAATCTATATCATCTGGTATATGCTTGTATTCTAACTTTAACATTCTTTCTGCTTCTTTATTTACTTTCTTTATATATCCTTCATATTTTATTATAATTTCTACTTGTTCAATTACTTCATTGCTATATTCTTTATCTAAATATTCTTTTATATTAAATAATGTGTTTTCTGGTCTTCTTATATAAGTATAAGATTCTATTCCGTTAATTTTCTTTGTTTTAAGATATTCTAATAAATGATTTATATCATTTTTTTTACGCTTAAATTTATTATATCTTTCTTCATCAATCATTCCAGCTTCATAACCATAATCAGTTAATCTTAAATCTGCATTATCATGTCTTAAAAGAAGACGATATTCTGCTCTGCTTGTAAGTAATCTATATGGTTCTTTTGTCCCTTTTGTTACTAAATCATCTATTAATACACCTATATATGCTTCATTTCTCTTTAATATTAATGCATTTTTACCTTCTAATTTTAAAGATGCATTAATTCCAGCCATTAAACCTTGACATGCTGCTTCTTCATATCCACTTGTACCATTTATTTGTCCTGCTGTAAATAAATTAGTTATAACCTTAGTTTCAAGCGATGCATTTATTTGAGTAGGATATATAGCATCATATTCAATAGCATATGCATATTTTTTTATTTTAGCGTGTTCTAATCCAGGTAAACTATGTACCATTAGTTCTTGTATATCTTTAGGCATACTTGTTGAAAATCCTTGTAAATATATATCATCATAATATTTACTTTCAGGCTCTAAAAATAACTGATGAACTTCTTTATCTTTAAATCTTACCATTTTATCTTCAATAGATGGACAATATCTAGGACCTACTCCTTTTATATCATTTAATCCTCCATACATACTAGATTTATGCAAATTATCAAGTATTATTTTCTTTGTTTCACTAGTAGTATATATTAAATGACATGGTTCTTGATTATTTACATCATAAAATATTTCATTATCAAATGAAAATGTATATGGCTCTTTATCACCATCTTCTCTTTTTGTTTTGCTAAAATCTATACTGTTTCTATCTATTCTTTGAGGTGTTCCTGTTTTTAATCTTAATATATCAAAGCCATAATCTCTTAATTTATCACTTAAATATTTAGAATTTTCTTCACCATTTGGTCCACTACTTGTTCTTGTATCACCAACTAAAATATCACTTTTTAAATATGTTCCTGTTGTTAATATTACTATATTAGATGTAATTTTCTCACCTGTATTTAATATTACTCCATAAACTACTTTTTCATTTACAATTAAATCTTCAACCATTCCTTCTTTAATAGTTAAATTTTCTTGTTCTTTTAAGTGTTTTAGCATTTCTTTAGGATAAGTTATTTTATCTGCTTGGCATCTTAAAGATTTAACAGCAGGACCTTTTGATTTATTTAGCATTTTTTGTTGTAAAAGTGTTTTATCTGCACATTTACCCATATATCCACCTAAAGCATCTATTTCCCTTACTACAATTCCCTTTGCAGAACCACCTATAGATGGATTACATGGCATTGTAGCTATATTCTCAATTCTTCCTGTAACAAGTAATGTTTTATGTCTTTTTGCGCTTGCTAAAGCAGCTTCACATCCAGCATGTCCACCACCAACTACTATTATTTCATAATCCATATGCATCACCAACTCATTTAGTAATTATACGCATTTTTAAAAAAATAGCAATTACTTGCTATATTTTTGTTAATTATTTATTCTTAATAGTGACTATTATATTATTACTAAAAAATGATGTATATAAAATTATACTTAATTTTTTTAGATTATTTTATCTACAACTGTTAAGAATTACTTATTGTAGTATATTTGCTACATGTTATATATGCTTTTGCAGTTGGTGAAGTATTTATATTATTAATTATTACATATCCTCCACATACTTTTGATTTATCTGCTATATCAGTTATTTCATCTATATATCCTGATTTAATTAATTCTTCTTTTGTTAATCTTACTGTATCTTCTGTTGTATATAATTCTCCTTCATTTGCATACTTTATAGCAGCTTCTTCTAATCTTTTTTCTTGTTCTTTATATAGTTTATCTTTGTTATTTTTTACTGTATCATTTATTTTTGGAACAAGTATAGTTAATATTATTCCAATTATTGCAAGCACTGCTAAAAGTTCTACTAAAGTAAACCCATTTTTTTTATTTTTCATTTTATCACCTATTATCTAGATTATAACAAAAAAAATATGATTTTGCATCATATTTTAAAATGTTTTTATAGGTAAAACTAATTGAATTAGATTATCATCATCTTTATTTTTAATTATTATTGGTTTTATTTCACTATTTAACTTAATTTCTATTTTTTCACATTTCAAACTTCTTAATGCTTCCATCATATATTTAGATGAATATGCTATTTTCATATCTATATCTGAGTCTTTTTCTATAGACATATTTTCTTCAATTTTACCTATTTCTTGCGATGTTGAACTTAATACCATATTATTATTAACAATTTCCATTTTGATTAAATTCTTATCTTTTTCATCTGTTAATAATGATACTCTATCTATGGTATTATAAAATTCATTTAAATCTACTGATACGGTTAATTCAAATTCTTCTGGTATTAATCTTGATGTATCTGGATAACTTCCATTTAACAATCTTGATTGAAACATCATTTTATCTGTTTTTACTGTTATATTATTAGGAAATATATGAAGTTCAATTGTTTTGTCATCGCTTCCTAGTAATCTTACTAATTCAATTAAATTTTTACCAGGTACTACTATATTTATATTTGAACTTACTTCTTTATCTAATTTTAATATTTTTCTTGCTAGTCTATATGAATCTGTAGCATTACATTCTAAAGAGTCTCCTTCTATTTTAAAGTTAACTCCGGTAAGTATTGGTCTACTCTCTTGTGTACTTACAGCAAAACATGTTTGATTAACTAAAGTTGTTAATACGCTTTCTGATAATATAATAGGTTTATCAACTGTGGATAACTTAATATTAGGAAATTCTCTTGAATCTATTCCATTAAGTGAATACTCACCTCTTTTTGTTGATATTACTATTCTTAGTCCATCAGTTTCAATGTTAACCTCGTTATCTTCTATTTTTCTCATTATTTCTATAAAATATCTTCCTGGTATTACTATAGAACCTGTATCATGTATTTCTGTAATCTCATTTTTACTTATAAATGTTTCTATACATATATCATCGTTAGATGTTGTTAAGAATAAGCCTTCTTCCTTTAAATCAAATTTTATACCACTTAATACTGGTATTATATTCTTTGTTGATATAGCCTTAGATACTATATTTAATTTTTCATTCAATACATTTTTTTTAATAACTAATTTCATAAAAATCCTCCCTATTTTTTTTATTTAAAATAATGTTTCTTTATTATTACTGTGGATAATGTTTATAAGTATATTTTTCTTTAGTTTTATACTTTATTTATCTTGTTGATAACTATTTTATTTTTTGTTTTAATGTGTTGATAATTGTTTCTAAGTTTTTATCTTCTTTCATATCCTCTTCAATTTTTTCACATGCGTGTATTATTGTTGAGTGATCTTTTCCACCAAATTCTATTCCTATTCTTGGAAAAGACTCATCTGTCATTATTCTTGATAAATACATTGCTATTTGCCGTGGAAATGCAATTTTATTTGTTCTTTTCTTAGATTTCATATCAGCAACATCTATTTGATAATAATCTGCGACTATACTTTGTATTTTCTGTATATTATTTTTTACATATCCATACGAATTTAAATGTCCTTTAAGTGCTTCAGTTGCAACTTCTAAATTAATAACTTCTTTATTAAACATAGTTGTATATGCGAATAATCTATTAAGAGCACCTTCTAATTTTCTTACATCTGATGTACAATTATTTGCTATATATTCTAAAACCTCGTTATCCACAGGTCTTGCAAGTTCATGTACACTTAATTTTTTCTTTAATATTTCAAGCCTTAGTTCATAATCAGGTGGATAAATATTAACTGTAAGTCCCCAGCTAAATCTAGTTCTAAGCCTTTCTTCTAATAGTTTTAAATCATCTGGTGATCTGTCTGATGATATAATTATTTGCTTACCTTCTTGATGAAGTTCATTAAATGTATGGAAAAACTCTTGTTGACTTTGAGTGGCATTTGCAAGAAATTGTATATCATCTATTATAAGAACATCTATGTTTCTATATTTATCTTTAAATGCTTCTATGTTATCTAAATTATTATTGTTCTTTCTATTAATACCTATAAAATCTGATATAAATCTATCACTAGTTACATATAATACTCTTTTATTACTTTCTTTTATAATATAGTTTCCTATTGCTTGCATTAAATGCGTTTTTCCAAGACCACTACTACCATAAATAAATAATGGATTATATGCTTTTCCTGGATTTTCGGCAACAGCAAGTGCAGCAGTAAATGCAAATCGGTTAGTAGTACCTATTACAAATGTATCAAATAAGTAATTAGGATTAAGACATGCTTGTTCATGGTTATTATATGGAACACCATTACTTTTTTCTTCAATTACTACTTTCTTCTTTGCAACTCTTTCATCTTCTAATATAAATTCAAATTCAAAATTTGTTCCCGTTATTTCATTTATAGTTTCATTTATTAAATCTTTATAATTTTCATTTAAGTTCTTTTTATGTAATTGCATAGGTACGACTACGATTATTTTATTATCTTCTATTCGGTCAATAAATGTATCTTTAAACCAAGTATCGTATGAAATAGATGATAGTTTATCTTTAATAACTTCTAGAAATTTATCCCACAATTGTTTTTCATTCATACCACCACATCCCATATACCTTGTTTAATTACATTTATATTTTAACTTATTTTAACCTTAAAATTCAACAATTTTTGTGGATAAAATAGCTATTCACAACTTATTCACAGAAAAATTTGTAGAAAAAAGCTAAATTTTAGGAAAAAAATTAAGTTATCCACTTTATTCACATAATAACAATTAACAATGTGAATTAAAAAAAGTTATAAATATGTGCATAAATGTGAATAAGTCGATTTTTGTAGAAATAAAACGTACAAATCCTGTGAATAAAGTGTGAACAATACAAAAAAATGACAAAATTTGTAATTTTATTTGTGAATAATGCACTATATTATATACATTTTATAAAAAATATAAAGATTTTTTTACTTTTTTCTGTGAATAAGTGTTAATAAGTACTAGATTTATATAGTTATTAACAACAAAAAAAGAAATATTTAAAAATAATTTAATTATAAATTGACATTTAATTTCTAAATATATATAATGTATGTGTGAAAGACCGAGGTGAGAAAGATGTTAAGAACGTATCAACCAAATAAAAGAAAAGAAAAAAAAGATCATGGGTTCATGGCTAGAAAAGAAGCAGGAACTGGAATCTTAAACAAAAGAAGACAAAAGGGAAGAAAAAGACTATCTAAATAATAATCCACTATATAATGAGTGGTTTTTTATTAAGGGGAGTAAAGTATGAAAAAAATAAATATAGTTAAAAGTAACAGAGAATTTAATGAAGTTATCAACAAGGGTATTAAACATAAAAATACTATATTTTATTTATACATATTAAAAAATGACTATAAATATAATAGATATGGCATAGCAGTTTCAAAAAAAATTGGTAATGCAGTTACAAGAAATAAGTATAAAAGACAAATAAAAGATATCATTGATGATATTTTAGTGCCTAATATAATGAGTGATTTTGTATTTATAGTAAGACCTAATATAAAAAATTTTAAATATAGTGAATTTAAAGAAGAAACTATTAAATTAATTAATAAGTTAGGAGAATATTATGAAAAATAAAACGTTTAAGTTATTTTTAGTTTTTTCATTAGTCTTTTTAATGACTGGATGTACAAAAATATTGACTGATGAGAATAAAAAAACAGTTAAATATGATTCAAAATTAATATGTGAATCTTGTGAGAAAGAATGTAGTAATATAGAAAAAGAGAATAGTACGTGTACAATTGATAAAGAAGGTTGTACAGAAGCTGATATTAAAAATAATGATGAAAAGTTGGCTACTTGCAAAAAGAACTGTGAAAATAAGTGTGCTTTAGCAAAGAAGAATGCTACTGGTCAATCTCTTACAAAAAATATATTATGTAAGCCTACTAATAGTGATGTAATAGAATTATACGAAAAAAATGGTGTTGATATAAAATCTTTGCCTGATTGTAGTAAATTTAATGCATTTTCAAGTTATGAAGGTGTATGGATTAATGTATTTGTAAGACCGCTTGCATGGTTATTAATAAAGACAGGTATATTATTAAAAAATTATGGACTTGCACTTGTAATAATAAGTATATTAATAAGAGCAGCATTAATGCCACTTACCACTAAAACACTAAGACAATCTGAAAATCTTAAAAAAGCACAACCAGAAATTGATAGAATTAATAGAAAATATGAAAATAAAAATGATCAAGATTCTATGATGCAAAAAAGTCAAGAAACATTGATGGTATATAAGAAATATAATATTAATCCTTTGTCAAGTTGCTTATTTGCATTTATTCAAATTCCATTATTATTTGCATTTATAGAGGCAATAAATAGAACACCAGCATTATTTGAAGGAAGGTTTTTAGGACTTCATTTAGGACTAACTCCATTAACTGCCTTATCAAGAGGTGAATGGTGGTACTTAATAATAGTTATAATACTTGCAGCTGTTACATATTATTCACTTAACTTTAATAAGACTATTAGTATGGATAATGATGCTGAAAAACAAATGAATATGATGAATAAAGTAATGCTTGCAATAATAGTAATGACATCATTTACATTATCAACAGCAATATGTTTATACTGGATAGCATCAAGTTTATTTACAGTATTACAAAATATAATAATGAAAAGAGTGAAGAAGTAATGGAAGTACATGTTTTTGAAGGAAAAAGTAGTATAGATGTAAAAGAAAAAGCACTTACAGAATTAAATGCTAATGAAGATGAGTTATTTATAAGAGAATCTGAAGTAAATGGTGGATTTTTAAAAGCAAAAAAATATAAGTTAGAAATAATAACAAAAGATGATATAGTTAAATATGCTAAAGAATATATTATAGAAATAGCTAAACATATGGGTATAAATGTAAATATAGAAGCTAAGAAAAGAGATCATTTTATACAATTAAATTTATTTTCTGAAAATAGTTCAATCTTAATAGGAAAAGGCGGAAAGACAATTGATGCTATGCAAACTTTAATTAAAAACTCAATATTAAATACTACTGGATTTAAAGTAAATATTATGATTGATGTAGAAGATTATAAAGAAAAAATAAATAAACATTTAGAATATGATGTTAAAAAGATAGCAAGAGAAGTAAGACAAACAGGAATAGATGCAAAATTAGATCCGATGAATTCATACGAAAGAAGAATTGTACATAATGCAGTAAATGAAATAAAAGGTGTAAGTACAATTAGTGAAGGTGAGGAACCTAATCGTTACGTAGTTATAAGGAAGAATGAAGAATAGTACTTGTTCTTTCTTTTTTTTTTGCTATAATACACATGTGGAGGGATTATTATGGATGATACTATATGTGCAATATCAACTGCGCTTGGTGTAGGAGCTATATCAATAATAAGAGTAAGTGGTAATGATTCGATTAATATTGTTAATAAAATATTTGATAGAGATTTAACTAATGTATTAAGTCATACTATAAATTATGGTCATATTATAGATAATAATGAGATAATTGATGAAGTTTTAATATCTGTTATGAAAAGTCCAAAAACATTTACATGTGAAGATATAGTTGAAATAAATTGTCATGGTGGAATTGCTACAACCAATAAAATTCTTGAACTTGTTATAAGAAATGGTGCAAGAATGGCTTTACCGGGGGAATTTACTAAAAGAGCCTTCTTAAATGGTCGTATAGACTTAATTGAAGCAGAAGGAGTAATGGATTTAATAAATTCTAAAACAGAGGTTGGAAGAAAAATGGCGATGGCATCATTATCTGGAAAAGTTTCTAATATGATAAGTGATTTAAGAAGAAAAATGCTTGATATTATTGCTAATATAGAGGTTAATATTGATTATCCAGAATATGAAGATATACTAGTAGTGACTAATGATATGATAAAAGATAGTGTTACTAATTTAAAAAGTGAACTATCAAAAATATTAAAAGAAGCATTAGATGGCAAAATTATAAAAGAGGGTATTAAAACCTTAATTATAGGTAGACCTAATGTAGGAAAAAGTAGTATACTAAATAGGCTTTTAGATGAAGATAAAGCTATTGTAACTGATATAGAAGGTACTACACGTGATATAGTAGAAGGTACAGTATCGTTAGATGGAATTTTGCTTAATATAATAGATACAGCAGGTATAAGGCAAACAGATAACATAGTTGAAAAAATAGGTGTAGATAAGAGTATAAGCTTAATAAATGAAGCAGATTTAATAATACTTGTACTTAATAATAATGAAGCTTTAAATAGTGATGATTTAAAGTTATTAGAAAGTACAAAGAATAAAAAAAGAATAATATTTATAAATAAAAGTGATTTGGAGTCTAATATTAGTATTGATGAAGATGTAATATATGGTAATACTTTAAATAATGCGGGTTTAGATGAATTAAAAAATAAGATAAAAGAACTATTCAATATGGATAATATATCAAATTCAGATTTAAATTATTTATCAAGTGCTAATCAAATAGCTACATTAAAAGAATGCTTAAAAAGAGTAGAAGATATAGAAATAGCATTAGAAAATGATTTAACCGTTGATATGCTTGAAATTGATATAAAAAGAATTTGGGAATTACTTGGTAATTTAATTGGTGAGAGTTATGATGAAGAATTACTAGATAATTTGTTTAGTAAATTTTGTTTAGGAAAATAATATGAAATTAACAAAGCTAGATATAGTAAATTTTAGAAATTATAGTAAGTTATCCCTTGATTTTAGTGATAATATTAATATATTTATTGGTAATAATGGTGAAGGTAAGACTAATATATTAGAAAGTATATATGTACTTGCAATTACTAAATCACATAGAGCTTATTTAGATAAAAGTTTAATCAAAGCAGGATGTGATTTTTCTAAAATAACAGGCATAGTAGAAAAGAATAGTAAAATTCATAAATATGACCTAATTATAAGTCAAAAGGGTAAAAGAGTGTCAATTGATGATATAAATGAAAAAAAGATAAGTAATTATATATCTAAATTTAAAGCTATTTTGTTTTGCCCAGATGATTTAGAGTTAATAAAAGGTAGTCCAGCAGAAAGAAGAAAGTTTTTAAATATAGAAATCGGGCAATTAGATAATAATTATATAAAATTTTTAAATGAATATAATCTTTTACTTAAAAATAGAAATGAATATTTAAAAAAAATAAATATAGATTCATATAACAAAGAGTATTTAGATATTTTGAATGCACAAATAGTTGATAAAGCATTAATAATATATAAATATAGATTTGAATTTTTAAGAAACATAGAGAGAAATTTAAAAGAAATATATGATAATATGTTTAAAAAAAATATAGAAATAAAGTATATAAA
>HF990809.1:35032-40701 GCA_000436255.1 Clostridium sp. CAG:1193
ATAGTGTTGATTTAACTTATTTTGATGTAGAAAATATAAGAAAACTGTTACTAAATAAACTAAGTAATAATTTAAAAAAAGAAATATTTTTAGGAAGTACACAGTATGGACCACATAAAGATGATTTCGAGGTTTATTTTGATTCTAAAAATCTAAAAGAATATGGATCACAAGGACAACAAAGATTATCAATTTTATGTATTAAAATAAGCGAACTAGATATATTTATGAAAAAAACTAATGAATATCCAGTGCTTCTTTTAGATGATGTATTTAGTGAACTAGATATAGAGTCTAGAAATAGAGTTTTATCTATTATTAATAAGGATGTTCAGGTGTTTATAACATCAACGGATATAAAATATATAAGTAGTAATATAATTAAAAATTCTAAAATTTTTAAAATTGAAAAGTGTAAGGTGTCTTAGACATCTTTTTTTATGCAAAATCTTGTAATTTGATGTAAAAACTTTAAAAGTGTGGTATAATTATTACGTAGGTATAGGTGTACATAAAATGATAAAAAATCAAAATATGACTTAAAAAAGGTTGTTTTTTAGAAAGAGGTGAAAAAATGGAAGAAAATAATATAGAACATTATGATGCGTCCGATATACAAGTACTAGAGGGTCTTGAAGCAGTAAGAAAAAGACCAGGCATGTATATAGGGACAACTGATGTTAAAGGACTACATCATCTAGTATGGGAGATTGTTGATAACTCTATAGATGAAGCATTAGCTGGATATTGTAATAATATCGAAGTAATAATTAATAAAGATAATTCAATAACAGTAAAAGATGATGGTCGTGGTATACCAGTTGATATACATCCAAAAACAAAGATGTCTACTGTAGAAACAGTTTATACAGTATTACATGCAGGAGGTAAATTTGGAGGAGGAGGATACAAAGTATCTGGAGGACTTCATGGAGTAGGTGCATCAGTAGTAAATGCATTATCAAAATGGCTTGAAGTTAGAGTATATAAAAATGGTAACGTATACTTTGTAAGATTTGAAAATGGTGGACATACAACTGCTCCACTACATGTAATAGATACTTGTGATGAAAAAAGAACAGGAACGACTGTTACTTTTAAACCAGATCCTACAATTTTTGATAGTGAAATATATGATTATGACACTTTAAAAGTAAGAATTAGAGAATTAGCATTTTTAAATAAAGGTTTATCTATTAGTTTAAGAGATGATAGAGATGAAGAAGATACTACAGGTGAGCACTTCTTGTATGAAGGTGGTATTAGTGAATATGTTAAGTTCATTAATCAATCAAAGACAGTATTACATGACGATATAATACATCTATCAGGAGAAGAAGATGGGGTATTCTTTGAAGTGGCAATGCAATATAATACAAGCTATAATGATAACATTTATTCATTTGTAAATAATATAAATACTCATGATGGTGGTACACATGAAGAAGGCGTTAGAAGGGCATTAACAAGAGTAATAAATAGTTATGCAAGAAAAACAGGAATGTTAAAAGAAAAAGATGATTCTTTAACCGGAGATGATGTTAAAGAAGGATTAACTATGATTATATCTTGTAAGCATCCAAATCCACAGTTTGAAGGTCAAACAAAAGGAAGACTAGGTAATTCTGAAGTAAGAAAATTAGCAGATAATGTATTTTCAGAAGGATTTGAAAGATTTTTAATGGAAAATCCTGAAGATGCGAAGATAATAGTTAATAAAGCATTACTTGCAAGTCGTGCTAGAAACGCAGCAAGAAAAGCAAGAGAAATAACAAGAAAATCAGATCTTGCTACAACTAATTTCTTTGGAAAATTATCTGATTGTAAGAGTAAGGATCCAAAAGTATCTGAAATATTTATAGTCGAAGGAGATAGTGCAGGAGGAAGTGCTAAAAAAGGTAGAGATTCAATGACACAAGCAATTCTTCCGTTAAGAGGTAAAATACTTAATGTAGAAAAAGCAAGACTAGATAGAGCATTATCAAACGAGGAAATAAGAACTATAATAACAGCATTTGGTACTGGAATAGGTGAAGAATTTGATTTATCTAAATTAAGATATGACAAAATAATAATAATGACCGATGCCGATGTTGATGGTTCACATATAAGAGTATTACTTTTAACATTATTCTACAGATTCTTTAAACCAATAGTAGAGGAAGGACATGTTTATGCAGCACAACCACCATTATTTAGAATAATGCATGGTAAAACAAGAAAATACGTTCTTAATGATGAAGAATTAGATGAATACATGAATTCTCTTCCAGAAAATGTAAGAAATAGAGCAGAAATCGCACGTATGAAAGGTCTTGGAGAAATGGATGCAGAAGAATTAAACGAAACAACAATGGATATAGAAAAACGTGTACTTAGAAAAATAACAGTAGAAGATTGTGTTCAAGCAGACGCTATATTTGAAAAACTAATGGGTGATGAAGTAGAACCTAGAAGAAAATTTATAGAAGAAAATGCTATATATGTAAAAAATATTGATATTTAGGAGGTGAAATGATGGATAATAAAAATATGAATGAAGAATATGATGAAAATTTAGAACATGTTGAAATTGATGAAAGCAAATTTAATGGTTATTTTCATGAAAGAGATAGTTTAGCAGAAAATAATATAGTAGAAGAAGTTAAAACATCATTTCTAGAATATTCAATGAGCGTTATAACTTCGCGTGCATTACCAGACCTAAGAGATGGTTTAAAACCTGTTCACAGACGTATTCTGTGGAGTATGTATGAATCTGGTTATACACCTGATAAACCTCATAGAAAGTCCGCAAAAACTGTCGGAGAAGTTATGGGTAATTATCATCCACATGGAGATTCATCTATATATGAAGCAATGGTAAGATTAGCTCAAGATTTTAATCAAAGATATATGTTAATAGATGGACATGGTAACTTTGGAAATATTGAAGGTGATGGAGCAGCAGCAATGCGTTACACAGAATCAAGATTATCCAAAATATCACTTGAATTACTAAGAGATATTAATAAAGATACTGTAGATATGGGTGATAACTTTGATGTTACAAGAAAAGAACCTACAGTTTTACCTAGTAGATTTCCAAATGTACTTGTAAATGGTTCAATGGGTATAGCTGTTGGTATGGCTACAAATATTCCACCACATAATCTAGGTGAGGTAATAGACGGATGTGTAGCATACATTGATAATCCTGAAATAGATACCTTAGGTTTGATGGAATATATTAAAGGTCCAGATTTCCCTACGGGTGGTATTATTCTTGGAAATTCAGGTATTAAAAAGGCTTATGATACAGGAAGAGGCTCAATAACAATAAGAAGTAAAGCAGAAATAGAAGAACATTCAAATCATAGTACTATAGTAATAACAGAAGTACCTTATGGTACAAATACTATGGAGCTTAAAAATAGGGTAGCCGAATTAGTAAGAGATAAAGTAATAGAGGGTATTGCTGATTACCATACTGATTTAAAAAATGGTGTAAAAATAACAATTACTTTAAAAAGAGATGCTAATCCACAAGTAGTTTTAAATAATTTATATAAACATACTAATTTTCAAACACAATATGGAATTATATTCTTAATGTTAGATGGCAAAACACCAAGAACCTTAGGACTTAAAGAAATAATTTCTAAATATATTGACTATCAAAAAGAAGTAATAATAAGAAGAACTAAATTTGATCTAGCAAAAGATGAAAAAAGAGTTCACATATTAGAAGGTTATAAGATAGCGCAAGATAATATAGATGAAGTAGTAAGAATTATTAAAAGTGCAAAGAGTGATATAGAAGCAAAAGAAAAACTTATGACTAGATTTAGTTTATCAGAAATTCAAACTGATGCAATTTTAGAATTAAAACTACGTAGATTAACTGGTCTAGAAAGAGATAAAATAGAGGCAGAATTAAACGATTTATTAAAGGAAATTGAAGAATTAAAATCAATTTTAGCATCTGAACAAAAAGTTCTTGATATCATCAAAAAGGAACTTCTTGAAATAAAGAATAAATATGGTGATGAAAGAAGAACTAAAATTGATATGACAGCAATTGATTATATTGAAGATGAATCATTAATACCTGTTGATAACATAATGATTACTTTAACTAATAAAGGATACATTAAAAGACTTCCAATAGATACTTATAAGTTGCAAAATAAAGGCGGTGTAGGTATAAAAGGTATGTCAACAAACGAGGAAGACTTTGTCGAACATATGCTCGCTATGACTACACATGACTATTTGATGTTCTTTACAAATAAAGGTAAAGTATATAGAATGAAAGGTTATGAAGTACCTGAATTTAGTAGACAAGCAAAAGGACTTCCAATAATTAACTTATTACCAATAGAAAAAGGTGAGAAAGTTTCATCAATGTTTATGATAAGTCCAAATGATGAATGTAAATATTTGGTATTTGCAACTAAGAAAGGATTAATCAAGAGATGCAACATTAATGAATTTGAAAGTATTCGTACGAATGGAAAAATAGCTATAACTCTTAAAGAAGATGATGAATTAATTTCAGTTTCAAAAACAGACGGGTCTAAATTTATTGCATTAGCATCTTCTAATGGAAGATTAGTACGTTTTGATGAAAATGAAATTAGAATTATGGGTAGAAGTGCATCAGGTGTACGAGGAATAGATTTAGGCAATGGATATTGTATAGATGCAAATATAGCTGAGGAAGATAAAGAAGTTTTGGTTGTAACAGAAAATGGATATGGAAAGCGTACAATAATTAATGAATATAGAACAACTCATAGAGGAAGTAAAGGCGTAAAAACTTTAAATTCCACTGAAAAGACAGGCAATATAGTAGCATTTAAAGTAGTTAATGATGATGAAGATTTGATGATTATAACAAATAGTGGAATGGTAATAAGAATACCAATATCTCAAATATCAGTAATGAGTAGAGTTACACAAGGAGTAAGATTAATAACACTTAAAGATAATCAAAAAGTAACATCAGTATTTAATATAACAAGGGAAGAAAGCAATGAAAATGAAGAAGAGTAATGTTTCACGTGAAACATTACTCTTTTATACATTTATTTATTATTACAGTAAATATTATTTCCTGGGAAATAATTTTATAATCAAACCATTGCTTTTTTGAATATTCAATGTCTCAAACGAACCTTCTTGATTAATATAGGCGTATTTTAATAGATTTTAATCATCAGAATTATTTCCCGGGAAATAATTCTGGTTAATATTTTGCGTAAATATATACTTTATTTAACAAATAATTATTAAAAAAATATGTTTCACGTGGAACATATAAAAAATGTTTTTTATGCAAAATTATTTCCCAGGAAATAATTTTTAAACATATAATTAATTTTAATCAATAAATTCTTGCGTCAATCAAAAAAAGAGTTGTTCCAAATTCAGCAAATAATTAAAAACTATTTTAATTCAAAACAAGGATAAAGAGGTAAAACTATTACTTATACATAGCAAATTATTTCCCGGGAAATAATTTTATTTAATACTTTGCACAGATATACATTTGTTTAATAAATAACTATTAAAAAAACAATGTTTCACGTGAAACATATATAAAGACTTGAAAATAAAAAATAAAACGTGTATATTAATAATGCGTAACATTTATATTGCTGAACTGGCCAGGATCGGAAGATAGC
>HF990809.1:40734-41646 GCA_000436255.1 Clostridium sp. CAG:1193
GCATTCCCTAAGTGTGTACGCATTTTTTATTATTAAAATTATTTCCCGGGAAATAATTTTGTTATATATTGATTTAAATTAACAATGTTTCACGTGAAACATAGGAGAGTTATATGAAAGAAAAAAATATGAAAGAAGCAATTAAAGAGGCAATTAAAGCATATGAGATGAAAGAAATGCCGGTAGGTGCAGTTGTTGTATATAATGGTGAAATAATAGGAAAAGGTTACAATAAAAAAGAATTTGCACATGATTCAACCATGCATGCTGAAATAATTGCAATAAAGGAAGCTTGCAAATCAATAAATGACTGGAGATTGAATGAATGTACTATATATGTAACAATGGAACCGTGTCCTATGTGTATTGGTGCAATAAAAGAAGCTAGAATTAAGGACGTTATATGCGGAATTAAGAATGATAAGTTTAATAAATTAAATGAAATAATAGAAAAAGAATTAGAAATAAATATAGAAATAGGCGTTTGTGAAGATGAAATAAAAAACATTGTAAAAAAGTTCTTTATTTCTATAAGAAACAGGTAAAACTGTTTTTTTCTTTTTATAAAAATGATATAATTATAAAGGAAAGGAAGATGAATATGGCTTATAAATCACTATATAGAAAGTATAGACCGACAACATTTGATGATGTTAGCGGGCAAACCTTTATAATAAAAACCTTAAAAAATGCAATTGCTACAAACAAGATAAGCCATGCCTATCTTTTCTCAGGAACAAGAGGTACAGGTAAAACAACAATTGCAAAAATATTTGCTAAAAATGTTAATTGCATGAATCTTATTGATGGAAATGTGTGTGGTAAATGCGAAATATGTACTACTGAAAATACAGATGATATTCAAGATATAATTGAAATAGACGCCGCATCAAATAATGGCGTAGATGAGAT
>HF990809.1:41655-45621 GCA_000436255.1 Clostridium sp. CAG:1193
ATGGCGTAGATGAGATTAGAGAATTAAAAAATAAAATTAAACTTGCACCTGTATTGTGTAAATATAAAGTATATATTATAGATGAAGTCCACATGCTTTCTACAGGGGCATTTAATGCATTATTAAAAACATTAGAAGAACCACCTAGCCATGTAATATTTATACTAGCAACAACTGAACCTCAAAAAATACCTATTACTATAATATCAAGGTGTCAAAGATTTGATTTTAAAAAATTATCTATAATAGATATAAAAAATAGACTTAAATATATAGCAGAAAAAGAACATATAAATATAACTGATGATTGCTTAGATGAAATTGCCAAAATGAGCGACGGTGCGATGAGAGATGCAATAGGCTTATTAGATCAAGTAAGCTCATTTAATGAAGATTCAATTACTATTGATGATATATATCAAATTAGTGGAAGTGTGCCTTTTAAAAAAATCTATGAACTTATAGATTCATATATAAATGGAGATATAGAAAATATATTAAAGACAACTGAAGAAATATATAATGAAGGCAAAGATTTTATCAAACTAACGTTCGATATGTTATCTATATTCAAAGATGTTTTAATATATTATAGAGCACCTAAGTATTTTGAGAACCTAAATAAATTAAATTTTGATGAAATAAAAAAAATAAAAGAAAAAATAGATATATCTGATTTAGAATTAATTATAGAAACGCTTGAGAATTTATCAAGAGAATTAAAACTAAGCGATTATCCAAGAATACTTCTAGAAATGTTTTTAATTAATAAAAAGAGTGCTTCTAATACTTTGACTGAAGAAGTAAAGCATTACAAAGAAGCAGTTAATGAAGAACAAAAAGAAGTAATTAATGAACTAAAAGAAGAAAGAAAAATAGAAACAGAATTAAAAAAAGTAGAAACTAACGTAGAAGAAATAAAAGAAAATTTAACTATAAAACAAAACGAATATACAAATGAAACAAGAATTGCAGTTGATAATCCTAGTAGTGAGGATAAAAAAATACTTATAAATAATACGATTGCACTTGCAAGTGCTAAATTAAAAAAAGAAATAAGTGAAAAATTTATAGATTTAGATAAATATTTAATTGATAAAAAATATAAAGTAGCTGCAACGATATTAAAAGATGCAACTATAGCAGCTGTATCAAATGATCATATGCTTTTAACATATAAATACGTAAGTATGGTTGAAGATAATGATAAATCTATAAATAAGATAACAAAATTAGTAAATGAGATAACAAAATCAAATTATAAAATAGTAGCAATTTCTATAGATGAATGGAAAGAAATGAGACCATATTATGTTGAACTTAAAAAAAGTGGTAAAATAGAACTGTTAAATGAGCCTGTTATAAACGAATCAAATAACAATGGGTTAAATATAGATAATGAATTTGATGAAGTAATAAATGCATTTGGTAGTGAATTAATTGAAATGGAAGGATGATGAATATGAATTTACAAGCAATGATGCAACAAGCACAAAAATTACAAAGAGACATGATGAAATCTAAAGAGGAGATTGATAGTAAAACATTTACTTCAAAGCAATCTTTAGTAGAAATTGAGATGAAAGGTAATAAGGAAGTAACAAGAGTTAAAATAAATGCAGAAGAACTTTCAAAAGACGATATTGAAATGTTGGAAGATATGATAATGTTAGCAGTTAATGAAAATGTTAAAAACATTAATAAAGAAACTGAGCAAAAAATGGGCAAATTTGGTGGAGTAGCAGGGTTGTTATAATGAATTATCCAGATAGTTTAAATGAGTTAATAGAATCTTTTAAGAAATTACCCGGTATAGGAGAAAAAACGGCTGAAAGATTAGCTTTTTCTGTTATGAATATGGATAACGATACAGTTATTCTGTTTTCTAATTCTTTAAAAAATGTTAAAAATAAAATTAAAAGATGTACAATTTGCGGTAATATAACTGAAAATAATATATGCGATATATGTAAAAATGAAGCTAGAGATAATAATATAATATGTGTTGTAGAAGATGCTAAAAATGTTATTTCATTAGAAAAAATGGGATCGTATAATGGCAAATATCATGTTTTAAATGGATTAATTTCTCCCATGGATGGTAAGGGGCCTGATGATATATCAATTGATTCTTTAATAAGTAGAGTTAAAAAAGATGATATAAAAGAAGTAATAATTGCAATTAGTCCAACACTAGAAGGGGAAACAACTTCATTATATATTACTAAATTATTAGAAAATACTAAAGTTGTCGTATCAAAAATAGCATATGGCATTCCAATGGGTGCAGATATGGAATACTTAGATCCAATGACATTATCTATGGCATTATTAAATAGAAATAAAGTTTCATAACGGATTTATCTATTCATATTATTTATTGGAGGTAATATGAAAACGATATTTAAATTTATAAAAAAATTTGTTTTATCTGGATTCACTTTATTTGCATTTAATATTATGGCAAGCCCTCTTAATTTTCAAATTCCAATAAATTTATTTACTATACTATTTATGATAGTATTTGGATTTCTTTCATTGCCATTTTTTGCAGTATTATTAATATTTTTTTTCTAGGAAGTGATTGTATGCTTAGTGATTATAAAGAAACTGAACCAATAATATATAAACAACTTAAAAATAGTAAAAAAAATCTATCTCATGCATATTTATTTAACTTAAATGGTAATGTATATGCAATGGATATGATAATGTCTTTTATAAAAGAAATTCTTTGTCATGAGCATAAATCAAAAGAAGAATATGAAAAATGTGCATTATGTAAGCGAATAGACGATGGAAACTATACAGAAATTAAAAGGATTTATCCTGATGGATTATGGATAAAAAAAGAACAACTTGATGATTTACAAGAAGAATTTAGTACTAAATCACTTGAATCTGATAAAAGAATATATATAATATATGAAGCAGAAAAATTAAACAAAGCAGCAGCAAATAGTTTGCTTAAATTTTTAGAAGAACCATTAGATGGTATTATTGCAATATTGGTTACTAATAATATTAATCAAATGTTAAATACTATAACATCAAGATGTAGAATACTTACCTTTAATAAAAATAACGTTAATGATTATATTAAGTATAGTAATATTGATAAAAATATAACTATAAATAAATTAATGTTTACAATCTGGAAGATTCACGATAAAACAATTTGTATAGAGCCATATGAAGCATTTATAAATAATGCAGTAAGTTTTATAGAAAAATATGAGAAAAATAAGATGAAGGCAATAATTTATACAAAAGAATATTTTCATGATAAATTCAAAGAAAAAGAAGATATTTTAAAATTTTATGAATGTATGGTTTATTTTTATAGAGATATTTTAAACTATAAAACAAATGGACAAGTTATAATGTATGAAGATTATATTGATTTAATAAAATATGTAGCAAATAATAATACAATAGATCAAATTATAAATAAATTAGATGTAATAATTAATTGTGAAAGTTTAGTTAAATATAATTTGAATACTGGTTTATTAGTTGATAGAATGATAATTGATATGGAGGGATTAAAATGATTGAGGTAATAGGAGTTTCTTTTGATGATGGTAACAGAATATATTATTTTGATTCAAACAATATAGTTGCTAAAGTTGATGATTATATTATTGTAGAAACAGAAAGAGGTTTACAATATGGTAAGGTTTTAGTAAGTAATATAGAAAAAAAAGAGGAAAATTTAAACTTACCTTTAAAAAAAGCAATAAGATTATCAAATAAAGAAGATAAGAAAAAATATTTGTTAAATATAGAAGAAGCTAAGAATGCATTTAAGGAATGTGAAAAACTAATTAAAAAGTATAAATTGGATATGAAATTAATGGACTCTAGTTTCACTTTTAATAAAGAGCAGTTAATGTTTCATTTTTTAGCCGATTCAAGAATTGATTTTAGAGATCTTGCAAAAGAACTTGCCGGAATATTTAAAAC
>HF990809.1:45642-72021 GCA_000436255.1 Clostridium sp. CAG:1193
ATTTAAAACTAGAATTGAACTAAGACAAATAGGTGTTAGAGATAAAGCAAAAGAAATAGGCGGTATAGGACCATGTGGAAGAATATTATGCTGTACAAGTTATTTAACTAACTTTGATACAGTATCAATTAATATGGCTAAAAACCAAAATTTATCGTTAAATCCAAGTAAGATTAATGGTTCTTGTGGCAGATTATTATGTTGTTTAACATACGAAAATGAAGTATATGAAGAATACAGAAAAGATTTACCTAATCTAGGTGAAAAAGTTAAGTATGAAGAAAAAGAAGGCAAAGTTGTTGAGCTAGATATACTAAACAAGAAATATACAATTAAAACATCTGATGAAGAATATATAGTGGTTGATAAAAATGAAAGTATTAAATGATTTATTGTGGAATGGTAAGCTTAAAATATACCAGGACGATGAATCTTTTATGTATTCACTTGATTCAGTTTTACTATCAAAATTTGTTACATTAAATAAAAATATAACAAATATTTTAGATATAGGTACAGGTAATGCACCAATTCCTCTTATTTTAACTTCATTAACAAATGCTAATATAACTGGCGTAGAAATTCAAAAAAAATCATATGAGCTTGCTAAAGAAAGTGTAAGTATAAACAATTTGAATTCAAAAATTAATTTAATTAATGGAGATATTAATGATATTGTAAATGATTTGCCAAATAATTATTATGATGTAGTTGTTACTAATCCTCCTTTTTTTAAAAGCAATATGCTTATTAGTGATAATATTGAAAAGGGTATTGCAAGAACTGAATTAACTCTTACCTTAGAAGATATTTTTAGCATTTGCAAAAAAGTATTAAAAGATAAAGGGAGAGTTGCTATTGTAAATAGACCAGAAAGATTAGTTGATATAATCGTCTCAATGAAAAAATACGGAATTGAGCCTAAAAAAATAAGGTTTGTATATCCTAAGATGAGTAAACCAGCAAATCATGTATTAATTGAAGGAATGAAAAATGGGAATAGTGAACTTAAAATTATGGATCCATTTATTGTCCATAATGAAGATAATAGTTATACAGATCAAATGTATGAATTGATGAAATAGGTTACACAAAAAATGTAGACAAATTATTTCCCGGGAAATAATTTGTATAAGGAGTGATATAATGAGTCAAAAAAGTTATGATAATACACCTACACTTTATTTAGTTCCAACTCCAATAGGAAATTTGGATGACTTTACATTTAGAGGAGTAGAAATATTAAAAAAAGTAGATGTTATTTTTTCAGAAGACACAAGAGTAACACTTAACTTGCTTAATCATTTTAATATTAAAAAACATTTAGTAGCATCTCATAAATTTAATGAAGAAAAAAGCTCTGCTAAATTACTTTCTTATTTAAATGAGGGAAAAAGTGTAGCTCTTGTAACAGATAGAGGAACTCCTTTACTTAGCGATCCTGGAAATATATGTGTAAAAAAAGTTGTAGAAATGGGGTATAATGTGGTATCATTACCAGGTGCAACTGCAGCAATCCCAGCACTTACATCATCTTCTATAGATTCAAGTAGATTTCTTTTTTATGGCTTTTTAAATAGTAAACAAAGTAAAAGAATAAAAGAATTAGAATTATTAAAAGATGTAAAATATACAATAATATTTTACGAGGCACCTCATCGTATTATTGACACTCTAAATGATATGAAACAAGTATTTAAAAATAGATATATAAGTATTTCTAGAGAAATAAGTAAAAAATATGAAGAAATATATAGAGGTACAATTGAAGAAGTAATAAAAGAACTTAATGAACCAAAAGGTGAATTTGTAATAGTTGTTTCAGGTAATGATGAAGAGGTTTCTTATGATGATTTATCAGTACAAGATCATGTTGATATGTATGTTCGTGATGGATATACTTTAAAAGATGCTATAAAAAAGGTTGCAAAAGATAGAAATGTTGCAAAAAATGAGATATATAGGGAAGTAAAATTATTTCCCGGGAAATAATTTTGGAGGAATTATGAAAATAATTGTAGGATTAGGTAACCCAGGAATTCAATATTGTAACACTAGACACAATGTTGGGTTTATGGTTATTGATTCGTATTTAAAAAAATTGGGAATTACAGATTTAAAAGAAAAATTTGGAGGACTATATGCAATATATAATTTAAATGGCGAAAAAATTATGTTTTTAAAACCTATGGAGTATATTAATTTATCTGGTGACGTATTAAAAAGGTATGTTGATTATTTTAACATTGATATTAACGATATTTTAATAATAAATGATGATATGGATTTACCTATAGGTAGCTATAAACTAAAACCAAAAGGAAGTTCAGCCGGCCATAACGGACTTAAAAATATTGAGCAAAATTTAGGTACTGATGAATACAAACGGTTAAAAATAGGTATATCTAATAATAAGAATATAGATGCTAAAGATTATGTGTTAGGTAAATTTAGTAAAGAGGATAAAGAAATATTAGATGGGGTAATAAAGATAAGTATGAATATATTAGATGATTATTTAAAAATAAATTATCAAGATTTAATGGCTAAGTATAATAAAAAATAATGGGTGGGTACATTTAAAATGTATCTTTTTCGCAGTATTGGAGGTTATATGATTAAATTTAAGGAAATTAACGATGGATTAACATGTGTAACTGGACTTACTAGTGAACTTGAATCTCTTTATATAAATGATGTATATAATAAAAAAGATTCAAATGTTTTAGTCGTTACAAGTAGTATTTATGAAGCAAATAAATTATATGATTCATTAATTAATTATAATAAAAATGTATATTTGTATCAGATGGATGATTTTATTGCAAGTGAATCTGCAATAAGTAGTCCTGAGCTTATGATAAATAGAATAGAAACACTAAATTCTATTGTTTTTGATAATACAAAAAAAATAGTTATCACTAATTTAATGGGTTTATTAAGATTTTTACCAACATTAGATAATTATAAGAATAGTTTAATTAACATTGAAAAAAATATGGATATTGATAAAGATGAGCTATATAAAAAACTATGTATTAATGGATATAATACATCTTCTCTTGTTACAAAAACAGGAGAAATATCAAATAGAGGATATATATTAGATATTTTCCCTGTAAATGAAGACAATGCAATTAGAATAGAATTCTTTGGTGATACAATAGATTCTATAAGATATTTTGATGTTAATACACAACTTTCATATAAAGAAATTGATAAGGTGTCTATATACCCATTTACTGAGTTTATTGTTGATCAATTAATTGATGATGAGGATAGAAAACAGAAATTTTTACCAAAATATGGGAATATTTCTAAATTGAATGATTATTTAGATTCACCTATATTAGTTTATAAAGACTATAATGATATTAAAGCGTCAAATGCAGTTTTAGAAAGTGAAATTGTTTCTTATAAAGAAAATAACAATAATTGTGATAAATTTATGTATTCTTTAGGGGAATTTCATGAGAAATGTGAAATATATATATTGAGTGTAGATAATATGTTACCAAGTATTAAAGTAGATGATACTCATAATTATACATCGTATACCCCTTTAAATTATAATGATGATTTTGATAAATTAAATGAAGATTTGAAAATGTATTTAAATACATCTAAGACGATAATTATATGCTTAAATAATGAACATACAATTAATAATATTAGTAAATATATAAATTATAAAGTTCATAAAACTACTTTTGATAATATTACAACAAAAGCAATTAACGTAGTAAAAAGTAATATTGCGTCTGGTTATATTTATGAAGATTATGTTGTTTTATCAGAATCTAATTTGTTTAAAACAAGTGAAAAAGTAAGTAATTATAGAAGTAAGTTTAAATATGGTACTAAAATATCTAAGATAGAATCTTTAAGTGTTGGGGATTATGTAGTACATAATACTCATGGAATTGGCAGATATTTAGGTATTATAGCCCTTAAAAAAGGGGATTTAGTAAAAGATTATTTGCAAATACAATATAAAGATGATGATAAGTTATATATTCCGGTTGAAAAAATTGATTTAATAAGTAAATATTCATCAAATGAAGATATTGTTCCAAGACTAAATAAACTTGGTGGAACAGAATGGCATAAGACTAAAATGCGTATTAAAGGAAGACTTAAATACATTGCTGATGAATTACTTAAAATAGCAGCAGAAAGAAAATTAAAAAAAGGATTTGCTTTTGCTAAAGATAATGAAATGATGGCTTTATTTGAAAGTGAATTTGGTTATGAAGAGACAGTTGATCAAAAAAATGCAATTAAAAGAATAAAAGAAGCAATGGAAAAAAGTACTCCTATGGATATGATTTTATGTGGGGATGTTGGTTATGGTAAAACAGAGGTTGCATTTCGTGCAATATTTAAAGCTGTTTGTTCAAATAAGCAAGTTGCATATCTTTGTCCAACTACAATTCTTTCAAATCAACAATATACTTCAGCCTTATCAAGATTTAAAAATTTTCCTGTTAATATGGCACTTCTTAATAGATTTACTACAAAAAAAGAAGTTGAAAATATAATTAAGGGTCTTAAAAATGGAAGTATTGATGTTGTTTTTGGAACACATAGATTGCTAAGTGATGATATAAGTTATAAAGATCTAGGTTTATTAATTGTAGATGAGGAGCAAAGATTTGGAGTTGCACATAAGGAAAAAATAAAGAAATATAAGTCTAATATAGATGTTCTTACATTGTCTGCAACACCGATACCAAGAACGTTACAAATGTCTATGGTTGGAATTAGAGATTTAACCTTAATAGAAACACCACCTAAAAATAGATATCCTGTACAAACTTATGTGCTTGAAGAGAGTGTGCATATAATAAAAGATGCAATATATAAAGAGTTATCAAGAAATGGCCAGGTATATATATTGTGTAATAAAATTGAATCTTTTGATGAGAAGATAAGAGAAATTACTAGATTAATACCTGATATAAAAATTGGATATGCACATGGTAAAATGAGTAAAAATGAAATAGAAGATATTATGTATAAATTTATAAATAATGAATTTAATGTTTTACTATGTACTACAATAATAGAAACCGGAATAGATATACCTAATGCTAATACTCTTATAATTTTAGATGCGAATAAATTTGGGTTAAGTCAGTTATATCAAATAAGAGGAAGAGTTGGAAGAACTGATAGGATTGCATATGCATATTTAATGTATGGAAAAAATAAAGCGTTAAGTGAAGTTGCAACTAAAAGACTTTCTGCAATTAAAGAATTTGCAACATTAGGTAGTGGGCTTTCAATTGCTAAAAGAGATTTATCCATAAGGGGCGCTGGAGATGTTCTTGGAAGTGAACAATCTGGATTTATTGATTCAATAGGGATAGAATTATATTTAAAAATGCTTAATGAAGAGGTTAATAAATTAAAGGGTATAGATGTAGAAGAGGTATCTGAATTACCACTTATTTCAGTTGGAACGCATATTAGTGATGAATATGTTAGTGATGATAAATTAAAAATCGAGATACATAAGAAAATTAATGAAATTAATAGTTATGAGTCACTTTTAAGAGTTAAATCAGAAATAGAAGATAGATTTGGTAAAGTTAGTGAAGAAATGCTTATATATATGTACGAAGAATGGTTTGAAAGCATGAAACAAGCAAAAGGAATAGAAAAAGTTAATCAAAATAATAAATATATAGAAATAGTGTTTGATGAGAATACAACAAATACTATTAAGGCTGATGAACTATTTATAAAAGCGTATCAAGTATCTAAGAATTTTAAGTTAGCTTACTCTTTTAAAAGATTAAGATTAATGCTTAATTTAAATAATTTGGATAAACATTGGATATATTATATTGTCAAATTACTTAACAACATGTAAAAATTGGTAATTTTTTCCAAATGAATTAAACCTATTGATTTAACAAAATACGTATTATATACTTACCACGTAACATATAGTTAATTCAAGTATAAATTGGTATATTTTGTAATTACACTCACATAATAAAAAAGAGGAAAGTGAGGTAATGTGGTGAAATCGACAGGTGTATTAAGACGAATAGATGATTTAGGAAGAATTGTAATCCCTAAAGAAATAAGAAAGAACTTAAAAATTAGGGATGGTGAATCATTAGAAATTTTTATTAATGGAGATGCTATAGTACTAAAAAAATATTCTTTTATGTCTGACTTAAATGATATTGCACAAACGTGTAGTGATTCTATATATGATGTAATAAATAAGAATATAGTAATTACGGATAGGGATAGAATAATAGCAGCATCAGGTCCACTAAAGAAAAAATATATGGGTAAAGAAATAAGTAAATTTATTGAAGAAGCAATTGATAAAAGAGGGAACATAGTAAAAAATAGCAAAGCAGAATTAGAATTGGTAAATGATATTTATGTTGATGCTTGCTACGCACTTTCTTCAGTTGTAGCAAATGGAGATGCAGTTGGACTTGTTATTATTTTTTCAGAAAATAATATAAAGGAGTCTGATGAAAAATGTGCTTGCTTTATATCAAAATTTCTAGGTAAGCATTTAGAATGATATAAATATTAAAATTTTATTGAAAAAACAATTATTTTCTTGTATAATACTCTTGATATTTAATTGCAATGAAGAAATGAGTAGTTAAGGGATTTATTAAAGAGAGCTTATTATGGTGGAATTAAGCATAATGAACTTAATGAATATGGTTTTGGAGTATAATCGTTAATCGCGTTAAGATACAAGTGCATAGAATCTATGAACTAAGGTGGTACCGTTCTTATGAACCCTTAGATTTATAGATTTTTTATTTTAAGGAGGATTTATGAGAAAATTTGAAAAAGTAAGTTATACTGAATATAAAAAAGAAGTAAATGGTAGTATTGATGAATATAATAGTTATAACATTCCAAGAAGAAAAACAAAAAATAGTGCTGGATATGATTTTGAATCTATTATAGATTTTGTATTAAAACCAGGTGAATCAAAAAAAATACCACTTGGTATAAAAGCAACTATGAATAATGATGAAGCACTTATGATATATGTAAGAAGTAGCAGTGGGTTTAAGTACAATGTTCGGATGTGTAATCAAGTTGGAATTATAGATTCTGATTACTATGGTAATAAAGATAATGAAGGACATATATTTATAAAATTAGTAAATGAAGGAGATAAAGATTATATAGTTAAAAAAGGTGATGCAATATGTCAAGGGGTATTTACTAAATTTTTAACTATAGACAATGAAGAGGAAATAAAAGAAGAAAGAGTTGGTGGAATAGGTTCTACTAACAAATAGGAGGAATTATGAAAAAATATTATATAACTACGCCTATATATTACCCAAGTGCAAACTTTCATATAGGCCATTGTTATACAACTATAATTGCGGATGCAATTGCAAGATATAAAAGATTAACTGGTTATGATGTATTCTTTTTAACTGGTACAGATGAACACGGAGAAAAAATTGAAAAGAAAGCAAAGGAAGCAGGTGTAACACCTAAAGAATATGTAGATAAAATAGTAGATAATGCTAAAGATTTATGGAAAGATTTAGGAATTAGTTATGATAAGTTCATAAGAACTACAGATAAATATCATGAAGAAGCTGTACAAAAAATATTTAATAAATTATATGAAAAAGGTGATATTTATAAAGGGGAATATGAAGGATTATATTGTACTCCTTGTGAATCATTTTGGACTGAAACTCAATTAGTTGATGGTAAATGTCCAGATTGTGGAAGAGATGTACATTTGGTTAAAGAAGAAAGTTATTTCTTTAGATTATCAAAGTATCAAGATAGAATAGTAAAATATTATGAAGAACATAAAGACTTTATACAACCAGAATCAAGAAAAAATGAGATGTTAAATAATTTCATTAAACCTGGGCTAGAAGATTTATGTGTTTCAAGAACAACATTTAATTGGGGAATACCAGTAACATTTGATAGAAAGCATGTAATATATGTATGGATAGATGCTCTTACTAATTATTTAACGGCATTAGGATATATGAGTGATGATGATACATTATTTAAAAAATATTGGCCAGCAGATTTACATTTAGTTGGTAAAGAAATAATTAGATTTCATACGATAATATGGCCAGCTTTATTAATGGCTCTTGATTTGCCACTTCCAGATAAGATTTTTGGACACGGATGGTTAGTTATTAATGGTGGTAAAATATCTAAGTCTGTAGGTAATTATAAAGATCCAAGAGAATATATAAATTCTTATGGAGTAGATGCTGTTAGATATTTTGCATTAAGAGAAGTTCCTTTTGGTAATGATGGTAATTTCTCAGAAGAAGCTTTAGTTTCAAGAACAAATGCAGATTTAGCAAATATACTTGGTAACTTAGTTAATAGGACTATAAGTATGTCTAAAAAATATTTTGATGGTGTTGTAGGGGATAATAGTCTATATGAACAAGTAGATGCAGATTTAATTAATACAGCAAAAAATCTATATAAAATAGTAGATGAAAAAATGAATGAATTGCGTATTAGTGACGCAATAGATGCTATATTTGAATTACTTAGAAAATGTAATAAATATATCGATGATACAACGCCATGGATTCTTGCTAAAGATGAGGCTAAAAAAGGAAGATTAAATACTGTTTTATATAATTTACTTGAGTGTATTAGAATTAGTGCAATATTACTTGAACCATTTATTCCAAGCACAAAAGAGAAAATTTTTGCACAACTTAATACAGATGTAGATTTTTATGATAGTGTAAAAGAGTATGGTGGATTAAAAAAAGGGACTATACTAAATGATCCAACACCATTATTTGCGCGTATTGAAACTACAAAATAAGTATGATATAATTTTGTTATAATTGGAGGATTTATATGATATTTATGAAAGATATTTTTATTCCACTTGTGTTAGTCGCACTTTTAATTGGTGGATTAAATTATTTGATATTAGCATTATTAAGATTTATAAGACTTGATTTTGCATTATTTAAAATAGTAATATTTTTTATAGTTTGGTATTTTGTTGGACCAATAATTTATAATATATTATTAGAAAATGTTATTGTTAATGAAAATGAGATAATTAGGTTCCTTTATATGCCAGTTCAAATAATAATGGGACTTTTAGGATTGTAAAATAAGTGTATACGACAAAAAAATACATAGTTTTCTCTTTCTAAAGTGTATTATATATGTTAGTATAAACATGTGGTAAAATACGAAAAGGAGACTCTATGAAAAAATATATGAGTAAGTCAGTACTATGGACTTCTTGTGGATTTTTAGCAATTATACTTTATTGTATACTTTCAATGATTACAAGATTTTCATACTTAGATTTATGTTATTTAGTAATAGTAGTGGTGTATTTTATGTCGTACTTAAAATTAGTAAAAAAATCGTAAAATTATACCTTTGTGGTATAATTTTCTTATGGAGGAATTTTTATGATTATAGATACACATTGTCATTTATTTAGTGAAGATTATGATGATTTAGATAAACTTATTAAAGAAATGAAAGAAAATAATATATATGCGGTTGTAAATGGATTTGATTTAAAGTCTAATAAAGAGGCAATTTTAATGAAAAATAAATATAATAATATATATGCAGCAATTGGTTTTCATCCATCTGAAGTTGATAAAATAGATATTGATTATATTGAGTATTTAAAAGAAAACTATAAATACTCAGTTGCTATAGGTGAAATAGGGCTTGATTATCATTATACTAAAGAAAATAAAGAAAAGCAGATAAAACTATTAAAAAGTCAGTTATCATTTGCTACAAAGTATAATTTGCCGGTTATAATACATGCTAGAGAATGTATTAATGATATATACAACATATTAAAAGAATATAACTTAAAAGGAGTAATACATGCATACTCAGGAAGTTATGAGATGGCTAGAGAATTTATAAAACTAGGTTATAAGATAGGTATTGGTGGAGTAATTACATTTAAAAATTCGAATCTAAAAGAAGTAGTAAGAAGAATAGATATAAAAGATATAGTTTTAGAAACAGATTCACCATATTTAACACCTGAACCTAATAGAGGAAAGAAAAATAATCCACTTTATTTAAAGTATATAATAGATACTATTGCAAATGTTAAAAATATGACATATGAAAGTGTGGTAAATATTACCACACAAACAGCAATTAGCTTATTTGACTTAAATTCATAATTATGATAACATTACTTGTGTAAAGAGGTGAAAGAATGGGACAAAAAGGAACTAGACTTCTTAAAGTTTTATTCTTATTTATAGTGTTTACAGTTTGTACACTTACTTGCTTGTCAAAAGCAACAAAAGAAAGAGCAATAACATTATCAGCAAGTAAAGTGAATTATAACTCAATTCCATATAAAGAAACTACAGAAGTAAACGCATCTAATATAAGTTTTAAAGATGTAAGTAAAAATAAAGTTTTAGATACATATAAAGGAACAATAACTGCATATGGTCCAGATTGTATAGGATGTATAGGAATAACTGCTGCAGGCTTTAAGGTAATAAATGATGGTGTTGCAACAATCACTTATGAAGATGCTGAGTTTGGTACAGTGAGAGTTTTAGCAGCTGCACCAAGTGCATTTCCATATGGTACAATAGTAAAGGTCACAGGTTCAAGAATAGATGGTTATATATTAGGAATAGTTCTTGATACAGGCGGTGCTATGAGAAATGCTTGGGCAAATGGAGAAGTACTTATGGATTTATTATTCGAAAGTGAATCTAATAAAGAAGTATACGAATTTGGAAGACAAAAAGAAGTAACATTTGAAATACTTAGATATGGTAGATAAACTCCTTATAGGAGTTTTTTTGGAGGCTTTATGGAACAAAAAGAGTTTATAAAAGATTATTCTTTTAGATTTAAAAAGAAATTTGGTCAAAACTTTATAATTGATGAAAATATATTGAATAATATTGTATCTTCTTCTAAAATAGATAAAAATACATTAGTGATAGAAGTTGGATGTGGAGCAGGAGCTTTAACAAAAAAATTATCTAAAGTAGCAAAAAGAGTTATTGGATATGAAATAGATGAATCACTAAGACCAATATTATCTACAATAGATGCAGATATTATATTTAAAGATTTTCTAAAATGTGATGTTAAAGAGAATTTAAAAAAATATGAATATGAAAAACTATATGTTGTTTCTAATCTACCATACTATATAACAACTCCAATAATTACAAAACTAATTGAAGATGATATAGATGTTGATAAAATAGTAGTTATGGTTCAAAAAGAAGTTGGCGATAGATTTTTAGCAAAACCAAATACTAAGGAATATAATTCTCTAACTATATTTATAAACTATTATTTTAATACTTCAAAATTATTCTTAGTTAGTAAGAATGTATTTATGCCAAGACCAAATGTTGATAGTATAGTTATGAAACTTGAAAAAAAAGAAATTATTAATAAGCCCAAAAACGAAGAATTGTTTTTTAAGCTGGTAAAAGATTCATTTACACAAAAAAGAAAAACTTTAAAAAATAATTTAAAATCTTATGATTTTAATAAAGTATTAGAAGTATTAAAAAAATATAATTATGATGAAAATGTAAGAGCAGAAGCACTTCCAATTGATGTTTTTATTGAAATATCAAATAATCTTTAATAACCAACATGGTTATTTTTTTTAATATTTATCATATATTTAAGTGGTGATGCTATGTTTAAAATTAAAGATGCAGTAACAAGAAAATCATATAATAATGATATTGTGTTTACCATAGAAGATATAATAGATGATATTTATATATTAAAAGGATTAAACGTAAGGCTTACTGCAGATAGTTATGAAGATGATTTAGTTTTATATAAAGGAGAAATTAAACCTAATGATGAATCTTTAATAGAAAGAATTGATGAAAATTTAGATAGAGAGGATTTTTTTTATTTACCAGGGAAAATATTACACATTGATGGAGACAAAGAATATTTAGATAGATGTTTAAAATTATATAAAAGATTTAATGTTATGGCATATGGAATTACAATGAAAGAAGAAGATATTAAAAATCATATAAAAGAGCATTTAGAATCAATAAGACCGGATATATTAGTAATTACAGGACATGATGCTTATTATAAAAAGAGGGGTAATTATGATGATATTAGCGCATATAAAAACTCTTCTAATTTTATTGATGCGGTTATAGAAGCAAGGAAATATGAAAGAGCACATGATAAACTTATAATTATTGCAGGTGCATGTGGTTCATACTATGAGGGATTAATAAAAAATGGTGCAAACTTTGCATCAAGCCCCAAGAGAATAAATATACATGCATTAGATCCTGCTATTATCGCACTTAAAGTAAGCTTAACTGATATAAATAAAAATATAAATATTATGGATATAATTGACAAGACAAAATATGGCAAAGATGGTATGGGTGGTATCATTACTAAAGGTACTATGTATATAGGATATCCAAGGGGAGAATAATGATAGAAAAAATAAAAAAGCAATTATTAGAAATTGGTAATAAAAGAATAGTTATAAGAATTAATAATATAAGAAACAAATCAGAAGAAATTAAGTGCGTTATAAAAGAAATGTACGAAAGGCATTTTATTGTTGAAACAAATGACAGTCTAAAAAGGAGTTTTAATTATGCAGACATATTAACCGGTAATATTGAGTTATTATAAGAACTATTTAATAGGAAAATATTGACAATTTAAGTATAAATCGATAAAATTATAATGAAGGAGTTGATTTACTTGAAAATTACATCTGTAACAGTTCACAAAATAACTGGAGAAAATAGTCGTATGAGAGGGATAGCAACTGTTGTTCTTGATGATTGCTTCAAAATCAAAGGAATTCGTATAATTGAAAAAGATGATAAGTTGATGTTAGCAATGCCAAGTCGTAAAAACAGAAATGGTGAAAATGAAGATGTTGCACATCCATTAAATGCAGAAACTCGTCAAATGTTTGAAGATGCTGTATTTGCTGAATATGATAAAGAAGATACTGAATAATATTCAGTATTTTTTTTGACTTAAAATATTACAGTTATATTAATAACATTTAATGCATATTATTAAATGGGTGACTAATATGAATGTACATACACACAATGTATCTATAATAGATAGAAATGTAGTAAATATAACGGGTGTTAATAAAATAGAAAGTTTTGATAATGAGGAATTTCTTTTAGAGACAGTAATGGGTTTTATTGATATTAAAGGAGAGGAGTTAGAAATAGTAAAATTAGATACAATTGAGGGTAATGTATCAATAAAGGGCAAATTAAATAGTTTAGTTTATATAGAAAACATTAAGAAAAAAAATAAAGAAGAAGGAGTTATTAGTAAGTTATTTAAATGATTCCATTAAATATACAAGTAAAATCTATAATTTTTTCGTTTTTATATGGTGGATTATTTTCAATTTTTACACATCTTAATTATAAGTATATATATTATTCAAAAGGTATTTTTAAATTAATTATAAATATAATGTTTATAGTGGATAATGTATTATTATATTTTCTTATATTAAAGTGCATTAATAATGGAATAATTCATTATTATTTCATAATATCAATAATAATTGGCTTTATAATTGTAAACAAAGTATCAAATCGATGGTTTATAAAAAAGAATCATTGATTTTTTTAGTTTGTAATGCTATAATCTCACCAAAGGTGATATTAGAATGTCAAAAAAGAAACTTACTAAAAAGTCAAAAAGAAGAGTATTATTAATTAGTGTTGTTACTATTGGGTTGATATCACTATTATTATTTAATACGTTTAAAGTGTGGGGTCAAATTTTACAAATAAAAAAAGATAAAAGTTTTTATACTGCTGAATTAAAAAAATTAAAAGAAGAAGAAGATTATTTAAAAGTAGAAGTAGAAAAATTGCAGGATCCTGATTATGTAGCAAGATATGCAAGAGAACAATATTTATATTCAAAAGAAGGAGAATTTACTATAAGAATTAATTAGTAATTCTCTTGTTTTAATGGAGGAGTTATGAATGAAAATTTAATTAATCCACTTGTTTTAGCGTATATGGGAGATGCTATATATGAACTTTTAATAAGAGAAAGATTAATAAAAAATAAAATTAATAAAGTAAATGAATTACAAAAAGAATGCACAAAATATGTAAATGCAAAGGGTCAAGCGGAGTTTATGAATAAGCTTATAAAAAGTAACTTTTTATCAGAAAAAGAAATAGATGTATACAAAAGAGGGAGAAATTCTAAAGTTAATTCTCATCCTAACAATACAAGTATAATAATTTATAAGGAAGCGACAGGTTTTGAAGCAATGCTTGGTTATTTATATTTGAAAGATAATATCAAAAGAATTAATGAAATAATATCTTTTATAATGGAGGGGTAATATGTATATATATGGTAAAAATGTAGCAAAAGAAACACTAGAGAGTAATAATAAAATTGTTAAGGCAATAATTTGTGAAGATTTTAATGACCAAGATTTAATTTTAGCTTTAAAAGAAAAACAAGTAAATATTAAACGCCTTTCAAAAAAAGAGTTTTATAAACTTGATAATAATAACAATCAAGGAATAATATTAGAAGTGCCAGATTATAAATATTGTAGTTTAGATGATATTCTTATAAAAGAAAAACCTTTTATAGTAATATTAGACCACATTGAAGATCCACATAATTTTGGTGCGATTGTAAGAACTTGTGAAGCAGCAGGAGTAGATGGGATAATAATTACTAAAGATAGGTGTGTATCTGTTAATTCAACTGTAATGAAAACTAGTGCAGGTGCTCTTAATAATGTTAAAATATGTATGGTAACCAATTTAAATAATACAATAAAAGAACTAAAAAAAAGAGGTTTGTGGATTGTTGGAACTGATATGGCTAATAGTTCTTTATACACACAAATAGATTATGATATGCCTATTGCACTTGTAATTGGTAGTGAAGGATTTGGAATGAGTAGATTAATAAAAGAATCTTGTGATTATATTGTAAATATACCTATGAATGGAAAAGTTAATAGTCTTAATGCGTCAGTAGCAGCAGGAATATTGATATATAAGATTATTGAGAAAAGGACTTAAAAATGAAAGAATATAACGATCAAGAATTAATGTATCTTATAAAAGAAAATAATGAATCTGCACTTAATATTCTTTACGAAAAGTATAAAGAAGTTGTTTCAGTGTGGGCAAAAAAATATGCAGGAATAGGTAAGAAAATAGGACTTGAATATAACGATATATTTCAAGAAGGGATGGTTGGATTAAGTGAAGCAATAAATTCATATGTTGAGAATAAGGATACAAAGTTTTCATCATTTGCAAATATGTGTATAAATAGACAAATATGTTCAGTACTTATACGTTATGGAAGAAAAAAGCATAATGCACTTAATGAAGCATATTCACTAGATGTAGCAATAGATGATGATTCAAAACCTTTACTTGATAAATTATTTGATGACTTAAGTGATCCTAGTATAAAATTAGAAAGCGAAGAAGAAAGAAAATGCTTATATAACACATTATACAAAGAATTAACTGAAACAGAAAGACAAGTATTTGATTTAAGAGTGTCTGGATTTGAATACAAAGAAATATGTATAATTTTAAATAAAAGCTATAAATCTGTTGATAGTGCATTACAAAGAATAAAGTTAAAAGTAAAAAAAGTATTAAGAGATATTGACTAAATATAAGAAGTGTGATAACATCAAGTTATCAAGCACTTATAAGTGTTTTTATTTTGAAAAAAGGTGGGCGTATGAAGAAAATTAAAACATTTTTTAAAGATGTAAAAAAAGAACTTAACAAAGTAAAATGGCCAAGTAAGAAAAATATGGTTAAATATTCAGTAGTAACAGTTGTATTTATAATATTTTTTGCATTATTTTTTACAGCATTAGATCTTATAATTGCATTTGTTAAAACATTGGGGGCATAATTATGGATAATCAAAAATTATGGTATGTAGTAAATACTTATTCTGGTCATGAAAGTAAAGTAAAAGAAAAATTAGAAATGCGTATTAATTCAATGAATATGCAAGATAATATATTTAGAGTTATAGTTCCAGAACAAAAAGAAATAGAAGTAAAAGATGGAGTAACTAAAGAAAAAGTTAAAAAGATGTTTCCGGGTTATGTATTAGTTGAAATGATTATGTCAGATGAAGCTTGGTATGTAGTACGTAATACTCCAGGAGTAACAGGATTTATTGGATCATCAGGAAAAGGTGCTAAACCAGTACCATTACTTCCTATGGAAATAGATAGAATATTATCTAACATGGGTATGAGTAGATTAGATTTAGGTAATGATCTAAAAGCAGGAGATAAAGTTAAAATTGTTGATGGACCATTTAAGAATATGTATGGTAAGGTAGAAACAATAGATATACCAAACAATGAATTAAGAGTATTAATTGATTTATTCGGACAAGAAACTCCAGTAGAAATAACATTATCGCAAGTAGAAAAAGCTTAAATGCTTTTTTTATTTGCTTTTTTTAATAATTTATGTATAATAGTACCTACTTTTAAGGGGGTGAGGCTATGTATTATGATTTATTAGACTTATATAAGCAAAAAAAATATAAAGAGTTTTTAGTATTATTCCATGAGTATATTAAAGATAGAAAAAATGGCATCGATGAAGTATTAATGTTTGAGTATGCAAAAGTATTAATAAAGAACCATAAAGATGATGAAGCATCAAACGTATTAAGGTTAATAATTAAATTAAATAGTAATTCGCAATATGCACATTTAGAATTAGGCAAATTATATTTAAAAGCCAATCGCTTTAAAGACGCGGAAGAAGAAATTAAGAATTGTATAAGATTAGATGATGATAAAACGCCACATGCAAGATTAGAATTAGGTAAATTATATGCAAAGAAAGATTGTTTTGAAGCAGCAGAAAAAGAGTTTAGAAAATGTATAGAAATAGATAATGATAAAACGCCACATGCAAGATTAGAACTTGGTAGGTTATACATAAAAAAAGGCGATTTAGAAAGTGCAGAGGAAGAATTCAAAAGATGTATAGAAATATCAGGAGATAAAAATTCACATGCACATTTGGAATTAGGAAAACTTTATGAGACTCTTTCTTATAGTGATAAAGCAGAAGAAGAATTTAAAAAATGCATAGAACTTGACCATGATAAAACAATACACGGAAGAATAGAATTAGCTAGACTATATAGAGAAAAAGGAAATATTAAACAGGCTATAATTGAGTTTGAGAAATGCACAAAAATTAAACAAAATAGATTTCCACATGCATACTTAGAACTTGGTAAATTATATATAAAAGAAGGCTATTTAGATAAAGCAAAGGAATTGTTTGAAAATGGTATAAAAGTGTTTGGTGATAAATCATCTTTTATTCATTTAGAACTTGGTAAACTATATGCAAAAGAAAGTAACTTAGAAAAAGCACAAGCTGAGTATTTAAAGTATATAGAACTTGACCATGATAAAACACCACATGCACATTTGCAATTAGGTAAATTATTTGTATTAAAAGGTGATTTAGAAAGTGCATTAAAAGAGTTTAAAAGATATATAGAAATAGATAATGATAAAACGCCACATGGATATTTAGAGTTAGGTAGGTTATATGTTAAATTAAAAAAGAAAAATGAAGCCGAAATGTCGTTTAAAAAAAGTATAGAAATAGATAATGATAAAAGTCCACATGGATATTTAGAACTAGGCAAATTTTATAGAGAAAAAGGAAATTATAAACTTGCATTTTATTATTTAAATAAAAGTATAGAAATAGATGGGGATAAGTCTCCACACGGATATTTAGAACTAGCTATGTTATATAGTGAGCTAAATGATTTAGATGCAGCATTTATTGCATTATTTAAATCTATGGAAATATCAAAAGATAATCCACATCCATATGTAGAATTAGGTAAGTTATATGTAAGAACAGGAAATTTAGATAAAGCAGAAGAATTATTTAAAAAGAGTACAGAGCTATGTGGTAATAAAATGTTTTGCCCTTACTTTGAACTAGGTAAATTATATAGTAGTCAAGGTAGAATTGAAGAAGCTAAATTGGCATATAATAAAATATATGACATGGTTTATAAAAAGTATCAGGATGCTGAGGCACAATTATTACATATTAAAAAGCATAATAAAGATAACTTGTATAAAAGTAAACATTCAGTATTTAATGTAGATATAATGGATGTTATTAATTATTTTTATGAAAATGATTTTGAAAGTGTACCTGGATCTGGATGTGATATTTATAATATATATTATAAGAACGCGGGTTATGAAGGCGGATATGATGGGGATGGACATATTCAGGATTATGTAACTATATTAACTACACCTGGGAATAAAGAAGAAATAATAACTATGTATCCAAGTGATAAAAGAGTAATAGAAGAAGATTTTAAGAAAAAAACTATAAAATAGTTCTTGCATTTATGTAAATATAGTGTTAAAATATCGTTGCTATATAAATTTTATATATAGAAATAAGTGGGAGATTTTATATGAAGCGGATCATTATTACCACTCGCGAAAAAATATTTTATAGGAGGTGTTTTTCGTGGCAAAACAAGTTGTTAAGAAAATTAAATTACAAATACCAGCTGGAAAAGCTACACCTGCTCCACCTGTTGGAACAGTATTGGGACCTGCTGGAATTAATTTACAAGAATTTTGTACTAAATTTAATGATGCAACAAGAGATAAGATGGGAGATGTTCTACCAGTAGAAATATCGGATATTCTACCAGTAGAAATATCACTTTATGAAGATCGTTCTTACGATTTTAAATTAAAAACCCCACCAGCACCATTCCTTTTAAAGAAATATGCTAAGATTCAAAAGGGTGCTACTAAAGGAAAAAATGAAACAGTAGCAACTATATCTAGAGATACTTTAAAGGAAATTGCAGAAATTAAGATGGATGATTTAAACGCATATGATATTGAAAAAGCTATGAAGTCTATTGAAGGTACTGCAAAGAACATGGGAATTAAAGTAGAAGATTAATTAAATAATATAAATAGTAATAAAAGTATTTACCCATTGTGGGAGGTATTTATCCGCAAAACCACATAAGGAGGAAAAAATGAAGAAAGGTAAGAAATATTTAGAAGCTTTAAATAAAGTAGATAAAACTAAGGTTTATTCTTTAGATGAAGCTGTTAAATTAGTAAAAGAAACTAATGTATCTAAGTTTGATGGCAGTGTTGAAATTGCTATGAGACTTAATCTAGATACTAGAAAATCTGATCAACAATTAAGAGGTGCTATAGTTCTTCCAAATGGAACTGGTAAGGAAAAGAAAGTATTAGTAGTTGCTAAAGGTGAATTTGCTAAAGCTGCTAAAGAAGCTGGAGCTGACTTTGTTGGGGATACTGATATATTAGAAAAAATAGAAAAAGAAAATTGGTTAGATTTTGATGTTATGATTGCTACTCCAGATATGATGCCTTTACTTGGTAAGTTAGGTAAAGTTTTAGGTCCAAAAGGTTTAATGCCAAACCCTAAAACTGGTACAGTAACTACTGATGTTAAAAAAGCTGTATCTGACGTTAAAAAAGGAAGAGTAGAATATAGAACAGACTCTTATGGAATAGTACATGCATTAGTTGGTAAGGTATCATTTACTGAAGAAGCATTATGTGAAAATATTAAGTCTTTTGTAAGTGTTATCGTAAAAAGTAAACCATCAGCTGTAAAAGGCGTATATGTTAAAAGTGTATCTTTAAGTACAACTATGGGTCCTGGAATTAAGTTAGATATAAATTCTTTTGACAAATAATAATATATAATGTATAATACAATTGATTTTGAGATTTACCGAAGACAGTAGGTGCTAAAAGCATAAATCCTACCGAGGGAAGTTAAGTTATATAACTACAACCTTCACGTCTTTGGTGAAGGTTTTATTTTGATAAAGGAGGCGAGTTATGGCAAATAAGTTAATTATAGAAAAGAAAGCACAAACTGTTGAAGAGATTGCTTCAAAGATTAAAGATAGCGCTGGTGTTGTATTTGTTGACTATAGAGGACTTACAGATGAAGAAATTACTTCACTAAGAAGAAATCTAAGAAAAAATAGTGCAGATATGAAAGTATACAAGAACACTTTAACTAAAAGAGCATTAGATTCACTTAATATAAGTATGGATGAATGTGTTTTAGGACCAAGTGCACTTGTATATTCTACAGATGCAGTTGCACCAATAAAAACAGTTACTAATTTTGCTAAAGAACATAGCGCATTATCAGTAAAAGGTGGTATAGTTGATGGTAAAGTATCTTCTTTAGAAGAACTTGCACAACTTGCAACAATCCCATCAAGAGATGGATTACTTACAATGCTTGCTGGTGGCATGATTGGTATAGTAAAAGATTTAAGTATTGCTTTAAATCTTTATGCTGAACAAAAAGAGAATTAATGCGTAAGGTATTAATTAATGAAGTGTATCATCACTTCAAAGGGCATGACTACAAAGTATTAAGTGTAGCAAGACATAGTAAAGATTTATCTTACTTTGTTGTATATGAAAATATAGAAAGTCATGAAGTATGGGTTAGACCATACGATGAATTTATTAGTCTTGTAGATACTAAAAAGTATCCGAGTGTAAAACAAAAATATAGATTTGAATTAAAAAAATAAAGGAGGAAAGTTAAATGGCTAAGTTAACAAAAGAAAGTTTTATTGAAAGCTTAAAAGAAATGACATTATTAGAAGTTAAGGAATTAGTAGATGCTATGAAGGAGGAATTTGGTGTTGATCCATCAGCTGTTGCTGTTGCTGCTGCTCCTGTACAAGAAGCAAAAGAAGAAAAATCAACATTTGATCTAGTATTAACAAGTGCTGGTGCTAATAAGATAGCAGTTATTAAGATTGTTAGAGAAATTACTGGTTTAGGACTTGTTGAAGCTAAGAACTTAACTGAAGCTGGTGGCGCATTAAAAGAAAACATCAAGAAAGAAGAAGCTGAAGAATTAAAAGCTAAGTTAGAAGAAGCTGGCGCTAGTGTTGAATTAAAATAATTGAGTTTATAGCATCCGAGATATCTCGGGTGTTTTTTTTACATTTTTTTACAAATAAATCAAACTGTTTTTGATTATTTTTATCTTGTATGTTAAAATTATAATGGGTGAGTGTAATGGATAATGAATATATAAGAATAAAAAATATAAAAAAGTATTCAAAT
Source organism: Clostridium sp. CAG:1193 (assembly GCA_000436255.1). Classification (GTDB taxonomy): domain Bacteria; phylum Bacillota_I; class Bacilli_A; order RF39; family UBA660; genus CAG-1193. The sequence continues at coordinate 66,875 of HF990809.1, forward strand.
AGAAATTTAACTAATGCAAGAATGAATTTAAATAGGGAATTAGATAACAACCATAGTGACCAAATAAAATCTAAAGCGGAGATAGGTCTTGGAGCTTTAATGATGGTTACTGTTGCGGTATGTAGATTATCTCAAGATCCAACTGTTATGCAAGATGCTCTAGCATATATGCCAGCTTTCTTTGGAGGACTTGGCTTAGCTACTAAAAAAGGAGTAGATTTAGCGCGACAAATAGCAGTAAAAGCAAATCTTGTTGATGAGTTAGATTGCGTAGAAGAAGAGCTTTATGAAAGAGGGTTTGATTTAGAAGATGATGGATATGCAAATAGATATTAAAGATGTTCTTACTTTAGAAGATGATAGTGATTATGTGGTAGTTAGTAAAATAGACTATGAAGGAATAACTTACCTATATTTAGTAAGTCTTTCTGATAATGATTCTAAGATATATAAATTAAAATATGATGGTGTTTGTGAGGTTACTGATGCTAATATGATTAGAATTTTAGTACCAATGCTTTATCAAAAAGCAAGTCAAACTATTACTGAATAAAAAGACGAATTTAACGTCTTTTTTCTTTTAGATAAAAAAATTGCAAAAAGTCAATAAAAATTACATAAATTTTAGAATTTGCGTTGACTTTACTGTAAATATTTGCTAAAATTTTAAATTGGTACTATGTCACTTTTTATACGTAAATGACAAAGTTCTTTGAAATATTTATAATGGGGTGAAAAGATGGCTTATAAGTTAAAAAAGTTTGGATCTTATCGTGAAAGAGCTGATTTTTCTAAGGTTGGCAACTTCTTAGAATTACAAGATTTACTTGAGATTCAAAAAAAATCATATGAATGGTTCAGGTTAGAAGGAATAAAAGAGGTATTAAATGACTTATTTCCAATTGAAAGTTTTTCAGGAAATCTTTCTTTGGATTTTGGAGATTATGTTTTTGAAACACCAAGACATTCAATTAAAGAATGTAAAGATAGAAATCTAACATATGCTTCTCCTTTAATAGTTCAAGCAAGACTATTTAATAATGAAACTGGTGAAGTAAAGGAACAAGAAATATTCTTAGGAGATATGCCATTAATGACAGAAGGTGGAACTTTTATAGTTAATGGTGCAGAAAGAGTTATCGTTTCTCAGTTAGTAAGATCACCAAGTGTTTATTACACAAAAGAAATTGATAAAAATGGTAGATCTATTTTTGCGTGTCAAGTTATACCAACACGTGGTACATGGCTTGAATATGAAATAGATGCAAGAGATGTACTATATGTAAGAATAGATAGAACAAGAAAAGTTCCTATTACTACATTACTTCGTGCATTTGGTTTATCAAATGATAATGATATTATTGCTTTATATGGAGAAGATGATTATATAGTAAATACTATAGCAAAAGATTCTACTAAAAATACAGATGAAGCATTAATAGAAATATATGAAAAGTTAAGACCAGGTGAACCAGCAACACTTGATAGTGCTAAAAACCAATTAATTACTAGATTCTTTGATGAATTTAGATATGATTTAGCTAAAGTTGGACGTTACAAATTTAACAGAAAACTTGATGTTTGTGAAAGGTTAATTAATTGCAAAATAGCAGAAGATATTAAAGTAGATGGAAAAGTTGTTGTTGAAAAAGGCACTTTAATTACTAAAGAAATATTAGATGAATTAAAACCAATATTTAAATCTGGTTATGGAAAAAGAAAAGTATTAATTAATGAAGAATTAGACGATTATGATATGATTCAAGAGGTTAAAGTGTATTCAAATATTAACCCTGAAAAAGTAATATCTATAATTGGTAATGATCAAGATTTAGAAGTAAAAAGATTAACCATTTCAGATGTTTATGCATCAGTATCTTATTATTTAAATCTATTACAAGGAATTGGTTCATTAGATGAAATAGATCATCTTGCTAATAGACGTGTAAGACAAGTAGGAGAACTTTTACAAAATCAGTTTAGAATTGGTCTTGCAAGAATGGAAAGAATAATAAGAGATAAAATGAGTACTGTTGATTTAGCAACTGTTACTCCAAAGGTATTAGTTAATATAAGACCACTTACTGCAATTATTAAAGAATTATTTGGTTCATCACAGTTATCTCAATTTATGGATCAAATTAACCCAATTGCAGAATTAACAAATAAAAGACGTTTATCTGCATTAGGTCCAGGTGGACTTTCAAGAGATAGGGCAGGTATGGAAGTTCGTGACGTTAATGTATCACACTATGGTAGAATTTGCCCTATTGAATCTCCAGAAGGACAAAATATAGGACTTATAACTTCTCTTGCAAGTTATGCTAAGATAAATGATTATGGATTTATAATGACTCCATATAAAAGAGTTAAAGATTGTAAGTTATTAGATCAAATAGATTATTTGACTGCCGATGAAGAATCAGATTATGTAATAAGTCAAGCAACAGTTGGTTTAAATGCTGATAAAACTGAAATAACAGATGAAACAGTTATTGCACGTTATAGAGGAGAAAATATAATTGTTAAGAGTAATCAAGTAGATTATATAGATGTATCTCCACAACAAATAATAGCAGTAACTACTGCATGTATTCCTTTCTTGGATCACGATGATGCTACTCGTGCTCTAATGGGTGCAAACATGCAACGTCAAGCATTACCTTTGTTAAAGCCAGAAGCACCTTTAGTTGCTACAGGTATTGAACATATAGCAGCAAAAGATAGTGGAGCTGTTGTAGTTGCAAAAGCTGATGGTGTTGTTGAATATGTTGATGGAAGAAAAATAATTGTTAAAAATGCATTAGGAAAAGATGTATATCAATTATTAAATTTTGAAAGAAGTAATATTGCTACTTGTTATCATCAAAGACCAATAGTAAGAAAGGGAGATGCTGTTAAAGTTGGACAAGTAATAGCAGATGGTCCAAGTACAGACCTTGGTGAACTTGCATTAGGTAAAAACATGGTAGTAGCATTTATGACATTCCAAGGATATAACTATGAAGATGCAGTTATATTAAATGAAAGAATTGTTAAAGATGATGCATTTACATCATTAAAAATAGAAAATTATGAAATTCAATGCAGAGAAACTAAATTAGGACCAGAAGAGATTACTCGTGATATTCCAAATGTTAGTGAAGAAGCAAGACGTAATCTTGATTCAAGAGGTATTGTTAAAGTAGGTACCGAGGTTAAAGATGGTGATATTTTAGTCGGTAAAGTTACTCCAAAAGGTATGGTTGAACTTACTTCAGAAGAGAAACTATTACATGCAATATTTGGAGAAAAGACTCGTGAAGTTCGTGATACTTCTCTTCGTGTAGACCATGGAGAAGGTGGAATTGTTCATGAAGTAAAAATAACTACTAAGAAAGATTCTGATGAATTACCAAGTGGTGTAAACATGGTAGTTAGGGTATCTATTATACAAAAACGTAAAATAGGCGTAGGTGACAAAATGTCAGGTCGTCACGGTAATAAGGGTGTTGTATCATTAGTATTACCAAGAGAAGATATGCCATATTTACCTGATGGTACTCCAGTTGATATTATGTTAAATCCACAGGGTGTTCCATCTCGTATGAATATAGGACAGATACTAGAACTTCATTTAGGTATGGCTGCTAAGAAATTAGGATTGCATACAGCAACTCCAGTATTTGATGGCGCAAGTATACAAGATATCGATGAATTAAGAGAAGAAGCTGGTATAGATAAAGATTATAAGACAGTATTATATGATGGACGTACTGGTGAACCATTTGATAATAGAATAAGTGTTGGTGTCATGTATATGATTAAGTTATATCACATGGTTGATGATAAAATACATGCTAGAAGTACAGGACCTTATTCGCTTGTTACACAACAACCTCTTGGTGGTAAAGCACAATTTGGTGGACAGAGATTTGGAGAAATGGAAGTTTGGGCTCTATATGCTTATGGTGCTGCAAATATTCTTCAAGAAATACTTACTGTTAAATCAGATGATGTTGTTGGTCGTGTAAAGGTATATGAAGCTTTAGTTAAGGGTAATTTAATCAAACAAGCAGGAGTTCCAGAATCATTTAGAGTATTGGTTAAGGAATTTCAAGCGTTAGGATTAGATATATCTATGATAGATGAAAATAATCAAATTATTGATATTAAACAACTTGAAGAAGAAGAATCTAAAGAGAATGCAATATTATCTATAGACGAAATAAAAGATGAAGTAAAAGATCCACTTCCAATGAATGAAGATGATGAAGACTTGGAAGATGATGATATGGAAGATTTCGAGCCAGACTTTGATGATAATATTGAAGAAGAAGATTTTGGGGGTGAAGAATAATGGATGCTAATAGATTTGATGGAATAAGAATTGGTATTGCTTCACCTGAAAAGATACGTGAATGGTCATATGGTGAAGTAAAGAAAGCTGAAACTATAAACTATAGAACATTAAAACCAGAAAAAGACGGACTTTTCTGTGAAAAAATATTTGGACCAACTAAGGACTATGAATGTTCTTGTGGTAAATACAAAAGATTAAGATATAAAGGAATTATTTGCGATAGATGTGGAGTAGAAGTTACTAAATCAAAAGTAAGACGTGAACGTATGGGTCATATCGAGCTTGCTGCTCCTGTCTCTCATATCTGGTTTTTTAAAGGGACACCATCAAGAATGGGACTTGTTCTTGATATGTCTCCAAGAGACTTAGAGGAAGTATTATACTTCGTATCTTATGTAGTTATTGACCCAGGAATTACACCACTTCAAAAGAAACAAACATTATCTGATAAAGAGTATCATGCTTTTTATGAAAAGTATGGTGATGGCTTTGAAGTAGGTATGGGTGCTGAAGCTATAAGGAAATTATTAGAAGAAGTAGATGTAGAAAAGGAATTAGAAACATTAAATAAAGAGCTTGCTAATGCAGTAGGTCAAAAAAGAGTTAGATTAGTTAAAAGACTTGAGGTTTTAGATGCATTTGTAAAATCAGGAAATAAACCAGAATGGATGATTTTAACTGCTCTTCCTGTTATACCGCCAGAACTTAGACCAATGATTCAAATTGATGGTGGTAGATTTGCTACATCTGATTTAAATGATTTATATAGAAGAGTCATAAACAGAAATAATCGTTTAAAGAAATT
>HF990809.1:72045-83658 GCA_000436255.1 Clostridium sp. CAG:1193
TAATTGAATTAAATGCTCCATCTATAATTGTTAGAAATGAAAAACGTATGCTTCAAGAAGCAGTAGATGCTTTATTTGATAATGGTAGACGTGGAAGAAATGTAACCGGAGCATCTAATAGACCTTTAAAATCTTTAAGTAGTATACTAAAGGGTAAACAAGGTAGATTTAGACAAAACTTATTAGGTAAACGTGTTGATTATTCAGGACGTTCAGTAATAGTTGTTGGACCGGATTTAAAAATGTATGAATGTGGTCTTCCAAAAGAAATGGCGCTTGAACTATTTAAACCTCATGTAATTAGAGTATTAGTTCAAAAAGATATAGCACATAATATTAAAAGTGCTAAAAAGATGATTGAAAGTAAAGATGAAAGAGTTTGGGATGTTGTAGAAGAAGTTATCAAAGAACACCCAGTATTACTTAACCGTGCTCCTACACTACATAGACTTGGTATTCAAGCATTTGAACCAAGATTAGTAGATGGACATGCTATAAGGCTTCATCCATTAGTATGTGCAGCATTTAATGCTGACTTCGATGGAGACCAGATGGCAGTACACGTACCACTTTCATTAGAAGCACAAGCAGAGGCTAGAATCTTAATGCTTGGTGCAAATAACATATTATCACCAAAAGATGGTAAACCTATTGTAACACCTACTCAGGATATGATATTAGGTAATTACTATTTAACAATTGAAAAAACAGGTGAAAAATATGAAGGTAGAGTATTCAAAGACGTTAATGAAGCATTAATGGCTTATGAGAGAAATGAACTTGATTTGCATACTAGAATAGTAATTCCAGTAAGCGCATTTAAACATAAAATTTTCCCAGATTATGTACTAGATAAATATTTAGTAACTACAATTGGTAAAATTAAATTTAATGAAATATTACCTGATACATTCCAATATGTAAATGAGTCAACTGCAGAAAACCTAGAGAAATTAACTCCATCTAAATATTTCTTAGATAAAGGCACTAACTTTAAAGAAGTAATTAAAGATATGCCGATAACTAAGCCATTTGCAAAAGGTGATTTAGAGAAAGTTATATCTCAAGTATTTAAAAGATATAAAACTACTGAAACATCAGTATTTCTAGATAAATTAAAAGATTTAGGATTTAAATATTCAACTAAAGCAGGTATTACTGTTGCAATAAGCGATATAGTTACAAGTAAAAATAAACCTGAAATATTAAAAGAAGGTAATGAATTAGTTGAAAAAATAAATAAACAATTCCAAAGAGGTTTAATAACTGAAGAAGAAAGGTTTAAAAAGGTTATTGAAGTTTGGAATAATGCTAAAGGTAAAGTACAAGCAGAACTTGAGAAATATTCAAAAGAAGATGTTGATAACCCAATATTCATAATGATGAAATCAAAAGCTCGTGGTAATATAAGTCACTTTACACAGTTAGCAGGTATGCGTGGATTAATGGCTAAACCAAATGGTGAGTCAGTAGAAATTCCAATAACTTCAAACTTCTATGAAGGATTAACAGTATCTGAATTCTTCTTATCAACACATGGTGCTCGTAAAGGTAGTGCGGATACTGCACTTAAAACAGCTGAATCTGGTTATTTAACAAGAAGATTAGTTGATGTTGCACAAGATGTAATAGTAAGAGAAGAAGATTGTGGAACAACTCAAGGAGTAGTTGTTGAAGAAATTAAAGATGAAAAAGCTGGAACAGTAATTGAATCTTTATATGATAGAATCTTAGGAAGATTTACAAGTAAGAAAGTAGTTAACCCACAAACAGGGGAAATAATTGCAGATAGAAATGAATACATAACTGAATCTATTGCGGATAAAATCGTTTCTGCAGGAGTAGAAAGTGTTGAAATTCGTAGTTTACTTTCTTGTAAAGCACGTAATGGTGTATGTAGAAAATGTTATGGTAGAAACTTAGCAACTGGAAATATGGTTGAATTAGGTGAAGCTGTAGGTATTATGGCTGCTCAATCAATTGGTGAACCAGGTACACAGTTAACCATGAGAACATTCCACACTGGTGGTGTTGCTGGTGGAGATGATATAACTCAAGGTCTTCCTCGTGTTCAAGAATTATTTGAAGCTAGAAATCCAAAAGGTAAGGCTACTATTGCAGAAATACCTGGAAAAGTTACTAATATAGAAAGCGTTAATGGCAAGTTTAAGATTACTATTGTAAATGATGCTGATTCTAAAGAACATGTAACTAACTATGGTGCAAAACTTCGTGTAGAAGTTGGTTCAGTTGTAAAAGCTGGAGACGTATTAACTGAAGGTAACTTAAATCCAAAAGAATTACTTGCAGTAACAGATCCTATAACTGTTCAAAAATATATATTAAAAGAAGTACAAAAAGTATATTGCATGCAAGGTGTTGGTATATCAGATAAACATGTTGAAATTATTGCTAAAAGAATGATTTCAAGAATAAGAATAGTTGATGAAGGTGATTCAACATTATTACTTGGTACCCTTGTATCATTATCAACATTTACAGAAACAAACAAAGAATTATTATTACAAGGAAAACGTCCAGCAATAGGTAGACCAGTATTACTTGGTATTACAAAAGCATCACTAGAAACAGACTCATTCTTATCAGCTGCATCATTCCAAGAGACTACAAGAATTCTTACTGATGCTGCTATAAAAGGTAAGATAGATAGATTACAAGGATTAAAAGAAAATGTAATCATAGGTAAACAAATACCAGCAGGAACAGGTGCTAGAAAATATCAAGATGTAGAATTTGATTTAGAATCAGATTTTAGTGATGATGAACCAATAGATATCTTGGAAGAAAAACTAGATGATTAAGACATAGAAATATGTCTTTTTTATTGGCAAAAATTGGAAATTAATACGCAATACACAGTGATGTATAATATAGTATATAGGTTAACTAAGGAGAAACAATTGACAACAAAAATAGACAAAATAATTGCAAATGAAAAATATTTATGATATTATCAAATTGAAATACGCTAGTACAGGTGTTTCTTAGGCAATGGGAATTATTAATTTTAGGAGGTAATTTAAATGAAATTAATAAAATTCACGGCAGTTGCATTTGTACTTAGCATCTTTTAATTAAAATATTTTAGCACTCGCTATTGACAAGTGCCAAAATATGAGTATAATTATAGTTGGGGTGATATTATGCAAATGAATAATGAAGAAGTAAATGTATTAGAAAAATATGGTCGTAATATAAACGACGATGTTAGAAATAGAAAATTAGATCCAGTAATTGGAAGAGATGAGGAAATACGTTCAATAACGCGTATTTTATCAAGAAAAACAAAGAATAATCCAGTATTAATTGGTGAACCTGGCGTTGGTAAAACAGCTATAGTTGAAGGACTTGCCGAAAGAATAGTAAAGGGTGATGTTCCATCATCTTTAAAAGATAAAACAGTCTGGGAACTTAATATGGCATCATTAATTGCAGGTGCTAAATATAGAGGTGAATTCGAAGAGAGATTAAAAAGTGTTCTTGATGAAATTAAAAAAAGTGAAGGCAATATAATTATGTTCATTGATGAAATACACATGATTGTAGGTACTGGTGCAGTTGATGGTGCAATGGATACTGGTAATATATTAAAGCCAATGCTTGCAAGAGGTGAAATTCATGTTATTGGTGCTACTACATTAAATGAATATCGTAAGTATATTGAAAAAGATGGAGCGCTAGAAAGAAGATTTCAAAAAATTATAGTAAGTGAACCTACTGTAGAAGATACTATAACAATACTTCGTGGATTAAAAGAGAGATTTGAAATACATCATGGTGTAACTATTCAAGATAGGGCATTAGTAAGTGCGGCTACTTTATCAAACAGATATATAACAGATAGGTATTTACCAGATAAGGCAATTGATTTAGTGGATGAAGCATGTGCAACTATAAGAGTACAAATGGATAGTGTACCAACTTCTCTTGATGAACTTACTAGAAAAATAATGAGATTGGAAATAGAAAAAGAAGCCATAAAAAAAGAAAAAGATGAAATTTCTTTAAAGAGACTTGAAAATATAAATAAAGAGCTAGAAACTTTAAAAGTTAATGAAAAAGAATTAACTGAGTCTTGGAATAAAGAAAAAGAAATAAATGAAAATATTAAGAAAATTAAATCAGAAATAGATAAAAAGAGATTTGAATTAGAACAAGCTGAAAGTAGATATGATTTAGAAAATGCAGCAAAATTAAGACATGGTGTTATACCAGAATTAGAAAAAGAATTAAAAGAGTTAAAAGAAAAATCAGATAATAAATTATTAAGTGATACTGTTACTAGTGAAGATATTGCAGATGTTATAAGTAAATGGACAAATATTCCAGTAACTAAATTAGTAAGTAGTGAAAAAGATAAAATAATGAATCTTGAAACTAACTTAAATAAAAGAGTTAAGGGTCAAAAAGAGGCATTAAGATTAGTTAGTGATGCAATCATAAGATCAAGAAGTGGAATAAAAGATCCTAATAGACCTATTGGTACATTTATGTTTTTAGGACCTACTGGTGTGGGTAAAACAGAAGTTGCAAAAAGTTTAGCTTATGAATTATTTGATGATGAGCATCATTTAATAAGAATAGATATGTCAGAATATATGGAAAAGTATTCAGTATCAAGATTAATTGGTGCAGCTCCTGGATATATTGGATATGAAGAAGGTGGACAATTAACAGAAGCAGTAAGAAGAAATCCGTATAGTATAGTATTATTTGATGAAATAGAAAAAGCACATCCAGATGTTCTTAACTTATTACTTCAAATATTAGATGATGGTAGATGTACAGATTCAAACGGAAGAACAGTTGATTTTAAAAATACAATTATAATAATGACTTCTAATGTAGGTAGTGAATATATATTAAATGGCGAAGATGACAAAGTGTCATCAGAATTACATAAATACTTTAAACCAGAATTTATTAATAGAATTGATGAAGTTATAGTATTTAAAAAGTTAAGTAAAGAGGTATTATACGAAATACTAGATAAAATAATATCTGAAATAGAAAATAGATTAAGTGACTTAAATGTAAAAATTTCATTAACTAAAGAAGCAAAAGAGTATCTAATTAATAATGGATATGATGAATATTATGGTGCAAGACCATTAAAGAGAATAGTTAATAGAGAACTTGAAACACATCTTGCAAAATTAATTATAAATGGTTCAGTTAAACCAAACACTATAATTAATGTAGATGTTAAAAATGATGAACTTGTAATTAAATAGGGAGATAAATAAAAACTCCCTTTATTCTTGTTGATAATGTTATATTTAAATGGTAAAATACTCTAAAAAGAGGTGTTAATATGAAAGAGGCAAAAGAATTTTTAATTAGTAATAAATTAATTTCTGATAATGATTTTGTAGTTATTGCTTTATCAGGTGGGCCAGATTCAATGGCACTTCTTAATATAATCCTTGAATTAAGGAAAATTATTAATATAAATATAGTATGTGCTCATGTAAATCACAATGTAAGAAAAGAAAGTGATGATGAGAAGATTTTTGCAGAAAATTACTGTAAAGATAATAACGTTATATTTGAATATATGAAAATTAATAATTATCCAGATGGTAATTTTGAAATGATTGCAAGATGTAAAAGATATGAATTTTTTAATGAAATAGTGCAAAAATATAATGCAAAAGTATTATTAACTGCACATCATGGTGATGACCTTATGGAAACTATACTAATGAGACTTGTTAGAGGCTCTTCATTAAAAGGATATGGTGGATTTGATAAAATAACAGACGTTGGTTGCTATAAAATAGTAAGGCCACTTATTTACTATACAAAAGAAGATATATTAAAGTATTTAAAAAATAATAATATACCATTTGTAATAGATGAATCAAATAATAGTGATAAATACACGAGAAATAGATATAGACATAATATTTTACCGTTATTAAAAAAAGAAGATGCATTTGTACATAGAAAGTTTTTAAAATTTAGCGAAAGTGTTATCGAATGTGCGAATTATGTTGATAAAATGGCTATGAAAGAATATGAAAAATTATATATTAATAATTCGCTTAATTTAAATGAATTTAATTTACAAGATGAAATTATTAAAAAGAGAATAATTTCTTATATATTAAAAGAAATATATAAAGATGATATTACTTTAATTAAAGATGATCATATAAAAATACTTCTTCTTTTAATAAATGATAAAAAGCCAAATAAAAGTGTTAATTTTCCAAAAAATATAGTAGTTTCAAAACAATATGATAAGCTTATATTTTCTAATTTTAATTTTAGTGAAGAATATAATATTAAACTAGATAAAGATGTAACGCTATATAGTGGCAAGAAAATATTATTTTTAAAAGAAGAAGATGATGACAGTAATTATGTCTGTAGATTAAATAGTAAAGATGTAACGCTTCCACTTTATGTAAGAAGTAAAATTAATGGGGATAAAATAGAAGTTAAAAATTTAAATGGAAGTAAGAAAGTAAAGGATATATTTATTGATTCAAAGATTGCTTTAAACGAAAGGAAGACCTATCCTATAGTTGTTGATAGTAATAATATAGTTGTATGGATACCAGGTTTAAAAAAGTCTAAATATAATAAAGAAAAAAATGAAAAGTATGATATAATACTAAAGTACGATTAAGGAGGATATATGAAAAAAAATGTAAATACAATAAAGAAAAATTTATTACCGTATGTACTTTTACTTTTTGCAGCACTTTTTATAATGTTTTCTACAGATTTATTTAATACAAAAGTAAATATACTTACGTATAATGAATTTGAATCTGCATTAAAAGAAGGTAAAATTGAAGAACTCACAATTACACCAAGAACAACTGCGCTTATTTATGAGGTAAGAGGTAAGGTAAAAGGTTATAAAGACAATGAAACTTTTTATGCTAAATTACCACTATCAGATGCAGTAATGAATCAAATTATTGAACTTAAGGGTGAAAATAATTTTAAATTAGAAGCTGATAGTGATCCCGAATCAAGTACAGTACTTAGATTTATACTTAATGTATTACCTATGGTTGTTATAGTTGGTGGAGCATTATTTGTGTTTACAAGACAAATGGGTAGTAGTAATAAATCATTAGATTTTGGTAAAAGTAGAGCTAAATTAAGTGAAGATGGTGGAAAAACAACATTTAAAGATGTTGCAGGATTAATAGAGGAAAAAGAAGAAGTTGCAGAATTAATAGATTTTTTAAAAAATCCTAAGAAATTTCAAAGTATGGGTGCAAGAATACCTAAAGGAGTACTTTTAGTTGGCCCTCCTGGAACAGGAAAAACACTTCTTGCAAAAGCAGTTGCGGGAGAGGCAAACGTACCATTTTATTTTATAAGTGGTTCTGATTTTGTTGAATTATTTGTAGGTATTGGAGCATCTCGTGTTCGTGATATGTTTAAGCAAGCAAAACAAAATGCACCATGTTTAGTATTTATTGATGAAATAGATGCAGTAGGTAGACAAAGAGGAACTGGTTTAGGCGGGGGACATGATGAAAGAGAGCAAACACTTAACCAATTGCTTACTGAAATGGATGGTTTTGGAGCAAATGAAGGCATTATAATTATAGCCGCTACTAATAGACCTGATGTTCTTGATCCAGCGTTACTTAGACCAGGAAGATTTGATAGACAAGTTACAGTTAATCTTCCAGATGTAAAAGGAAGAGAAGAAATATTAGCAGTTCATGCTAGAAATAAAGTATTCTCACCTTCAGTAAAACTAAGTAATATAGCAAAAAGAACGGTTGGATTTAGTGGGGCCGACTTAGAAAATTTACTTAATGAAGCAGCACTTCTTGCTGTTCGTAGAGGTAAAAAAGAAATAAGCATGGCTGAAATAGATGAAGCTACAGATAGAGTACTTATGGGACCAGCAAAGAAAAGCAAAAAATATACAGAAAAAGAAAGACAAATGGTTGCACATCATGAAGCAGGACACGTTGTTCTTGGATTAAAATTGGATGATGCTAATGATGTACAAAAAGTCACTATTATACCAAGAGGTTATGCTGGTGGATATGCAATGATGCTTCCAAGAGAAGAAACCTATACATCTACTAAAAAAGAATTGCTAGAAAGAATTACAGGCCTTTTAGGTGGTAGAGTTGCTGAAGAACTTGTGTATAATGAAGTATCAACAGGAGCACACAATGACTTTGAAAAAGCTACTAAAATAGCAAGAGCAATGGTAGCTGAATATGGTATGAGTGATTTGGGGCCAATACAATTTGAACAACAAGAAGGCGGAGTATTCTTAGGAAGAGATTACAATAAAACAAGAAACTTTTCAAATGAAATCGCACATGAAATAGATCTTGAAATGAGAAAAATTATTAATGAGTGTTATGTTAATGCTAAAAAGATAATTAGTGAAAATATGGATTTACTTGAGTTAATAGCAAATGCATTATTAGAAAATGAAACTCTTACTAAAGAACAAATTGATCATCTTGCTGAATTTGGTACTATGCCTGATGAAGATATAGAAGAACCAGTGGTAAGCACTCAAGATGATAAAGAAGAGAAACATCCAAAAAAAGAGACTAAAAAGACAAAGAAAGAAGAAGAAACAAAATAATTTCTTCTTCTTTTTACAATTATTTATTATATTTTATTCCCTGATATGTATTTCTTCTTAACATTTCTTTATCAATTTCATTAAGTACACAAAACTTTTTTAATAACCATGTTGGTTCAACAACTAAATTTTTATCGGGATCTCCAGTAATCCTGTTAATAACTATATCTTCTTTTAGAAGTTCTAATTCGTCACATACTATATCAACATATTCTTCTTTTGAAAGAACGTGGAAATGTGTTTTTTTATATAATTCATATAATAAAGTGTCTTTTAGTATAAATAACATATGTATTTTAATGCCTTGTATATCTAGTTTAGATACATATTTAATAGTTTCAAGCATCATTTCTTTAGTTTCAAAAGGAAGACCATTAATTATATGCACGACAACATTAATACCTCTTTTTCTAAGATTATTAACAGCATCTTCAAATTGTTTTAAAGTGTGCCCTCTATTAATTAATTTTGATGTGGATTCATGTATAGTCTGAAGACCTAATTCAATAGTTAAATCAGTTCTTTTATTTAAATCACTTAAATAATCATATACTTCATCACTAATCGCATCACATCTTGTTGCAATATTAAGTCCGACTACATTTTCTTGATTTAGTATTTTTTCATAATTTTCTTTTAAGACATTTACATGAGCGTATGTATTTGTATCTGCTTGAAAATATCCAATATATTTACTATTTGGCCATTTATTCTCCATAATACCTTTAACTTTATTAAATTGTTCTATAATATCCATTCCTCTATTTTCACCGCTACCATTATAACAATATATGCAACCTTTACCATTTTTTTTGTTTGGACAACCAAAATTAGCATTTAAGCTTACTTTAAATACTTTGGAATTGTATTTTTTCTTGTAATAATAATTTAAAGTATAATATCTTTTGTTATCAAGTGTATATTTAAACATAATCTCACCAACTAAATTATACCACGTATAATTAACATATTTACTTTAAATGTTGTCAAATTATAGTGTTATTTAATGGATAAACTTTACATTACTCTTATTAAATGTTATATTAAATATGTATAAAGTGATTTTATATAAGGAGGGCAAATGAAAATAATTAATGGAAATACTGAATTGTCAAATTACTTACGTGGAAAAATAGAGGGTTGTCCACTCACAGTAGTAAATGATTTTTTGTCAACAATTGGTTATGAAAATGATAATCCTATTATTAGTCTTGATGAAATTGTTGATGAACGTGGTATAGTTAATATTTCATATAAACTTAGTGGGATATATTATGAAAAAAGTTATTCTTTATCTTTTAATAATGCGGCAAAAGAATATAGTATTAGTAAAAAAATTGTAAGCACTAATGATATGAAACCTCTTATGCACGGAATAGATTGTTGTACTACAGAAAATTCTAATTTAAAGTATAGTGAAGAAGAAGGATACGCTATATCAAGTGCAAGGTACGAAACAGATAAAGTAAAAAAAGACGGAACAAAATTCGGCATTGCTTTAAGAAGCAGTTCAGTAAAATCAAAAAATGTTTATAATGAATCAGGAGTAGAAACTTACGAAGAAGATATTATAGATTTTTATCCAGATGTTGAAGATAAAGCATCTTTTGAACATGTTGCAGGTGAAGGAAGATATAGAGAAAAAACAATTGTAAATAAAACAAATAGAAAAGATATGTTTAATTGTGTTACTGTTAGTGATACTTATGAACATAATGGTCAAAAGTTTATTAGCGAAAATGTTTCTTATTATAGGTTAAGTGAAGAGCGTGATTTAGCTTCAATGAGTAGTGTAGCTTTTCAATATAGTAGTGAAGAAGAGTATCGAGAAAATGCAGAATATGATAAAACTATATCTAAGGAAGACACATTAAAACTATTAGAAAATACAAATGAAGAAGCAAAAGAAGACTTACTTAAAACATATTATCCAGAAATGGTAAGTTCTAAACATATTTAAATTATAAGTATTAAGTAAAAGCAAACAGGCATCTGTTTGCTTTTTAATATTTATATAATACTTTTAATTAAGTATTTATTAAAAAACAATTGACATCATACAATAATAATGATATATTAATAACGTTTGTTAAAACCTGTGTTTTAACTTATATTTAAAACATATATGATACACTAGGAAGTGTGCAAAGAAGAAAGGAGTTAAAATATGCCTACAATTAATCAATTAGTAAGAAAAAGTAGAGGTAATAAAACAAGAAAAAGTAAATCTCCGGTTTTAGGTGTTGGACTTAATACAATTCAAAGAAAACAAACTAAACAAAATGCACCTCAAAAACGTGGAGTATGTACTCGTGTTGGTACTACTACACCTAAAAAACCAAACTCTGCATTAAGAAAATATGCAAGGGTTAGATTGTCAAATGGTATGGAAGTAACTTGTTATATACCTGGTGAAGGACATAACCTACAAGAACATAGCGTTGTTTTAATTCGTGGAGGACGTGTTCCAGACTTAATCGGTGTTCGTTATCACATTATTCGTGGTACATTAGATACTGCTGGTGTTGCTAATAGACAACAAGGTCGTTCTAAATACGGCGCTAAAAGACCAAAGAAAAAATAATAGAAGGAGGAAATAATAATGCGTAAAAGAAGAGCTGTAAAAAGAGACGTATTACCAGATCCAGTGTATAAATCAAAGGTTGTTACTAAGTTAATAAACCAAATTATGGTTGATGGTAAAAGAGGTAAGGCTGAAACTATAGTTTATGATGCTTTTGATATAGTAAAAGAAAAAACTAATAGTGAACCTAACGAAATATTTATGAAAGCTTTAGAAAATGTTAAACCTGCTCTTGAAGTTAAAGCAAGAAGAGTTGGTGGAGCTAATTACCAAGTTCCAATGGAAGTTAGCCAAGATAGAGCTCAATCTTTAGCACTACGTTGGTTAGATGCTGCTGCTAAGAATAGAGGCGGTAAATCAATGGCTGAAAGATTAGCAAATGAAATAATTGATGCATCAAGCAGTACAGGTGGTGCAG
>HF990809.1:83731-96195 GCA_000436255.1 Clostridium sp. CAG:1193
CATTATCGTTGGTAGGAAGGAGTAATTATGGCACGTGAATATTCATTAGAAAATACACGTAATATAGGTATAATGGCTCATATTGATGCCGGAAAAACTACATTCTCTGAACGTGTATTATATCATACAGGAAAAATCCATAAAATTGGTGAAACACACGATGGTGAATCACAAATGGACTGGATGGAACAAGAGAAAGAGCGTGGTATCACAATTACTTCTGCTGCTACAACTGCATTTTGGAAAGGAAATAGAATTAACCTAATAGATACTCCAGGACACGTAGACTTTACAATAGAAGTTACAAGAAGTTTAAGAGTACTAGATGGTGCTATTGCTTTACTAGATGCTAATGCTGGTGTTGAACCTCAAACTGAAAACGTTTGGAGACAAGCAACTAGTATGAACGTTCCAAGAATGATATTCGTTAATAAAATGGATAAACTTGGAGCAGATTTCTTTAAGAGTGTTGAGTCAGTTCATGAAAGATTAGGTGCTAATGCTGCCGCAGTAGAATGCCCAATCGGAGCTGAAAATGAATTTAATGGTGTAATTGATTTAATTACAATGAAAGCATATCATTATGATGGAAATGCTGATGAAAATTACACAGAAATAGAAATACCTGCTGATTTAAAAGATAAAGCAGAACAAATGAGAAATGAATTAATTGAATGTGTTTCTGAATTTGATGATCAATTAATGGAAGATTATCTAGAAGGAAAAGAAATTTCTGCAGAAACAATTAAAAAAGCAATTCGTAAGGGAGTTCTAGAAGTTAAATTCTTCCCAGTATTCTGTGGATCAGCACTTTCTAATATGGGTGTTAAGTTAGCGCTTGATGGTGTAATTGATTATTTACCATCACCAAGTGATATTCCAGCATTTAAATGTCAAACTATGGACGGAGAACCTGCTGAAAGACATCCATCTGATTCTGAACCATTTGCTGCTTTAGCATTTAAAATAATGACAGACCCATTCGTTGGTAGATTATCATTCTTTAGAGTATATTCAGGAACATTAAAAAGTGGTTCTTATGTTTTAAACTCTAATAAAAATGTTAAAGAAAGAATTGGTAGAATCTTACTTATGCATGCTAATACAAGAACAGAAATACAAGAAGTGTATGCTGGAGATATTGCTGCTGCAGTAGGTCTTAAAAATACTACAACTGGTGAAACTCTTTGTGATGAAAAGAAACCAGTTATTCTAGATAAGATGGAATTCCCAGAACCAGTTATATCTGTTGCTATTGAACCAAAATCAAAAGCAGATCAAGAAAAGATGGGAATTGCATTATCAAAATTAGCTGAAGAAGATCCAACATTTAAACAAAGAACAGATCAAGAAACTGGTCAAACAGTTATATCTGGTATGGGTGAATTACACCTAGATGTATTAGTTGATCGTATGAAAAGAGAATTTAATGTAGAAGCAACAGTAGGTAGACCACAAGTTGCTTATCGTGAAACATTAACACAAGCTGGTGAATGTGAAGGTAAATACATTAAACAATCTGGTGGACGTGGACAATACGGACATGTATGGATTAAATTCGAACCAAATCCTGAAAAAGGATATGAATTTGTTGATGCAATTGTTGGTGGTGTTGTTCCAAGAGAATATATACCAGTAACAGATAAAGGTTTACAAGAAGCAATGGCTGCAGGTATACTTGCAGGGTATCCAATGGTAGATGTTAAAGCAACATTATTTGATGGTTCTTACCATGATGTTGACTCATCTGAAATGGCTTATAAGGTTGCTGCTAGTTTAGCACTTAAAGAAGCTAAGAATAAATGTAAACCAGTATTACTTGAACCTATAATGAAGGTTGATGTAGTAACACCAGAAGAATATTTCGGAAATATTATGGGTGACTTAACTTCAAGAAGAGGAAGACCATCAGGTCAAGAATCACTTGGTAATGCGGTAAGATTAACTGCTTTAGTACCACTTGCTGAAATGTTTGGTTATGCAACTAGCTTAAGAAGTAATTCTCAAGGTAGAGCAACATTCCAAATGCTTCCAGATCATTATGAAGAAGTACCAAGAAATATTGCAGAAGAAATAATTAAGAAAAATGGTGCAAAATAAGTATCAAACTACTTGATAAATTCAAGAAGTTTAGATAAAATATAATAGTAACTTAAAAAAGGAGGAAATAAAGATGGCAAAAGAAAAATTTGATCGTTCAAAACCACACGTTAACATTGGTACAATTGGACACGTTGACCATGGTAAGACAACATTAACTGCTGCTATAAGCGCAACATTAGCAAAGAAAGGATTAGCTCAAAAGGTTGCTTTTGATAATATTGATAAAGCACCAGAAGAAAAAGAGCGTGGTATTACAATTAATACTGCTCATATCGAATATGAGACAGCTAAAAGACACTATGCACACGTAGACTGCCCAGGACACGCTGATTATGTTAAAAACATGATAACAGGTGCGGCTCAAATGGATGGAGCTATACTAGTTATAGCTGCTACAGATGGACCTATGGCTCAAACTCGTGAACATATATTACTTGCTCGTCAAGTTGGTGTTCCAAGAATGGTTGTATTCTTAAATAAATGCGATATGGTTGATGATCCTGAATTATTAGACTTAGTTGAAATGGAAGTTAGAGAATTATTAAGTTCTTATGGCTTTGATGGAGACAATACTCCAATAATCCGTGGTTCTGCATTAAAGGCTCTTGAAGGAGATCCTGCATATGAAGAAAAAATTATGGAATTAATGGATGCTGTTGATGAATGGATTCCAACTCCAGTTAGAGATATTGATAAACCATTCTTAATGTCAATTGAAGATGTTATGACAATTACAGGACGTGGAACAGTTGTTACAGGACGTGTTGAACGTGGTGAATTAAAATTAAATGAAGAAGTTGAAATAGTAGGTATAAAAGATACTAGAAAAACTACAGTTACAGGAATCGAAATGTTCCGTAAATCATTAGATTCTGCTCAAGCAGGAGATAATGCTGGTGTATTATTACGTGGTATTACTCGTGACCAAGTTGAACGTGGTCAAGTATTAGCTAAACCAGGAACAGTTACTCCACATATGGAATTTGAAGCAGAAGTTTATGTATTAAGCAAAGAAGAAGGCGGACGTCATACTCCATTCTTCTCAAAATATAGACCTCAATTCTATTTCAGAACTACAGATATAACTGGTGAAATTATATTACCAGAAGGAACTGAAATGGTTATGCCAGGAGATAATACAAAGATGACTGTTGAATTAATTCATCCAATTGCTATTGAACAAGGAACTAAATTCTCTATCCGTGAAGGTGGAAAAACAGTTGGTTCTGGTGTAGTAAGTAAGATAATTAAGTAAAAAAATAAGAGCAGAAATGCTCTTTTTTGTTTATAAAAAAGAGTTAATTAACTCTTTTTCATACTTGATATTATTAAGTTCTTGACTGGTTCAATATTTTTAAATGCATTATATTTAACTCTATTAACAACTAAAACATATTCACCAATATATTCAGTTACTGTAGTATTAAATCCTTTTTTAAATTCATATAAACCATAGTATTTATTCTTTTTTGTAAAGTCTCCTGTTATTCCATTAAAATTAAACTTGGTAAAACCCGCGTCTTTATAATGCTCAATTACTTTCCATTTTAATAAGTGATTAGCATTAAAGTTTTTAAATTTAAAGTTAATACCATCAATCAAGAAGAATACCTCATCACCATAAGTAACTACTGCATTACATGCAATTACTATATATTTTCTATCTCTATATAATTTAGTACCATAAACTATATCGTTTTTATATGAATTAAGTAATCTATCAGATTCTATTTTTTTATTTAATAATTTTGCTTTTGCTTTAGAATCTGTAATCATTCTTTGTAATTGTTCATTTAGTTTAGCATTTTTAGCAGATTCGTGTTCATATAATAGTTTACTATTTTTTAAAAATACTTCAGTATTTATCCTAGCAAAATATACATCAAACATATTAAATTTGCCAAAAATATCATACATATCTAAGTAATAATCAAATTTTCTATTTTGTTTTCTATTTATCATTTGATAAAACAATCTTAAATCATCTTTATTACCTTTAAATACCTCAACACCCTTTCTTAAACTATTACGAACTTTAGTCCTAGTAATTTTATCAAAACTATTAAAGATTATTTCTTTTGGTGCCCTAGATTTAAGTATCATATTCCATCTCGGTTTTAAGTTTTCAAAATATAAATTAAAACCATTGTGTTCATAGCCCATTCTTTTTAAAGATTCAGATATATTTACACCATTTTGTCCATTTTCAAGTGGTTTTCCATTTTTATCCCTTTCTAAATGTGTTATATGCGGATCAATTATTAAATAAGTAATTCTTTTACTTGCTAAATATTCTTTTAATAAAAATGTAAATTGCTCAAGTAAGGGATAATCATTAAAATCGATTAAGTATCCTCTTGGAGAATATCCGACATTTATATTAAATATTGCACTTTTAACTAATATCAAACTAGCAGCAATAATATGCCCACTATCTTCAAGACCTATATATAAAGAACTAAACCCATGCTTTGACATTAGTGTACCATATTGTGAAGTTTGATAATAACTACGATATGGGTGATTAAATGCAAAGTCATCAAAATCTCTTTTATTTAATTCAACTATTCTCATGATATCCTCCTTACACCAAATATACTATATAAGTATATCATATTTATTCTAATATTGCGAGTGTAATTTTGTAAATAAAATTATATAAATTGTGTTGGTATGCCTTATTTTATAGTATAATTATTATGGAGGGTAAATTATGTTTAAAAATAATAAGATATTTATATTAGGAATGGCTAGAAGTGGTTATGAAGCTGCTAAAGTATTATTAAAAAGGGGAAATAAAGTAATTATCAATGATAAAAATACTGATCAAGATAAAGAACATGTAGATTTTCTTACTAAGAATGGTGCAGAAGTAATTCTTGGAAGTCATCCAGTAGATTTGATTACTAAAGATATAGACTATGTAATTAAAAATCCTGGAATAAAGGATAGTCACGAAATAATAATGCGTGCTAAAGAATTAGGAATACCAGTTATAAATGAAGTAGAAATGGCTTATATGCTTTTACCTAGTGATGTTAAGATAGTTGCAGTTACTGGGAGTAATGGAAAGACTACAACTACAACACTAATTTATGAAATATTAAAACATGCACATGCAAATGTTGTTTTGGCAGGTAATATGGGTTATCCATTAAGTTCATTTTTAGATACAATTAAAAGTGGGGATATTCTTCTTATGGAAATATCTATTCAGCAATTATGCAATTTAAGTAAATTTAAAACAAACATTTCTGTTTTAACAAATATATATGAAGCACATCTTGATTTTGTAGGTAATAAGGAAAATTATATCAATATAAAGAAAAGAATATTTAATCATCATACTAAAGATGATTATGCAGTATTAAATTATGATAATAGTGATGTAGTAAATAATACTAGTGACATTATGTCACACAAAGAATATTTTAGTAAAAATACTAAAGTGGATGGTTGCTATATCATGAATGATGCAATATATTATAAAGATGAATTTATAATTAAGTTAAGCGATATATTCCTAAAAGGAAATCATAACTATGAAAATGTAATGGCATCTATAATGGTTGCTAAAATATTAAATGTAAGTAATGAAGTAATATGTGAAGTGTTAAAAACATTTAAAGGAGTAGAACATAGAATAGAATTTGTAAGAGAAATAAATGGTATAAAAGTGTATAATGATTCAAAATCAACAAATGTAAAAGCGACACAAATTGCATTATCTACATTTGATAATAGTACTATACTTTTATTAGGCGGTCTTGATAGAGGACACAGTTTTGAAGGTTTAACGCCATATATGAAAGATGTTAAATTAGTAGTAAGTTTTGGTGAAACAAAAAATAGGATAAAAGAATATTGTGATAGCATTAATATTAAATGCATAGTAGTTGATGCGTTAAATGATGCTGTAAATGAAGCATATAAAAATGCTACAAAAGGAGACATAATATTATTAAGTCCAGCATGTGCATCATGGGATCAATATAAAGACTTTGAAGAAAGAGGAAGAAAATTTAAAGAATATATAAATAATTTATAGGAGGATACATGAGTAAAATTAAAAATGTAAAAGCAAGAGAAGTACTTGATTCAAGGGGAAATCCTACAGTAGAGGTGGATGTAATCTTAGAAAGCGGAATTATAGGAAGAGGTATTGTACCAAGTGGAGCTTCAACAGGCGAAAGAGAAGCTTTAGAACTCCGTGACGAAGAGGCTAGATACCTTGGTAAAGGAGTTCTTAAAGCAGTTAATAATGTAAACACAATAATTAAAGATGCAGTTATTGGAATGGATGTGTTAGATCAAAAAGCATTAGATGAAAAAATGATTGAGTTAGATGGGACTAAAACGAAAAGTAAACTTGGTGCAAATGCAATATTAGGTGTTTCAGTTGCAGCTATGAAAGCAGCAGCGTTATATAAAAAAGAGCCTCTTTATAAATATATAGGTGATGGTAGAACTTTACCTATTGCTATGATGAATATATTA
The DNA here is from genome assembly GCA_000436255.1 of Clostridium sp. CAG:1193. Classification (GTDB taxonomy): domain Bacteria; phylum Bacillota_I; class Bacilli_A; order RF39; family UBA660; genus CAG-1193. Next base: position 90,332 of record HF990809.1, read on the forward strand.
AATGGTGGTGCTCATGCAGATAATCCACTTGATATTCAAGAATTTATGATTGTACCACAACAAGATACAATGAAAGAAAGAGTAAGAGTTGGTGCTGAGATATTTCATAATTTAAAAAAGATATTAAAAAAATTAGGAATGGTTACTGCTGTTGGTGATGAAGGTGGTTTTGCACCTAATATAGTATCAAATGAAGAGGCCATAAAACTAATAATTAAAGCAATAGAATTAGCAGGATATAAACCAGGAGTAGATGTAAAATTAGCACTAGATATTGCAGCAAGTGAACTATATAAAGATGGTTACTATAATATTGAAGGTAAAAAACTAAATATTGATGAACTAATTGATTACTATCAAAATTTAGTAGATAAATATCCAATATGTTCAATTGAAGATCCTGTTGATGAAAACGATTGGGATGGGTTTAGATTAATTACAGAAAGACTAGGAGATAGAATTCAATTAGTAGGAGATGATTTATTTGTTACTAATAAAGAATTTTTACAAAAGGGAATAGATACTAAATCTGGTAATGCTATACTACTTAAAATAAATCAAATTGGTACAATTACAGAAACACTAGAAACAATTGATTTAGCAAAGAAAAATGGTTATAAAACTATAATAAGTCATAGAAGTGGTGAAACAGAAGATACTACTATTGCACATCTTGCAGTTGGACTTGACCTAGGTCAAATTAAAACAGGTTCATTATCACGAACAGATAGAATTTGTAAATATAATGAACTTATGAGAATTGAAGAAGAAATAAATAATTTATAAAAATACAAATACATTTTCTTAAGTATCACAAAGTATACTTGCCAAAATGTTAACTTTATGGTAAAGTATAGACTGAAGGTGATTTTATGGAAACTTTAATAATGATTATTTCAGTTTTATTGATTACAATTGTTTTATTACAAAGTGGAAAAGCAGAGGGAGGTTCAGCCATATTTGGAGGCTCATCTGATTTATTTAGTAAAAGAAAAGAAAGAGGTAGTGAATTATTTATCACTAGATTAACTGCTATTTTAGGGGCATCTTTCTTAGTTATTTGCTTAATTATGTCGCTTTAATTTAAAATAATTGCAAAAAAGACTTTTTATAAGTCTTTTTTTATTTTATAATGGTTATATGGAGGATACCATGAGAGAAGATGTTATTAAGATTTTAAAGAGTAGTGAAGTACCACTATCTGAAATAGAAATAAATGAAAAAATGTCTAATGATGTAAATTTAAAAGATTTATGTGAAACACTTAGAGATATGGAAAAGTGTGGAAGTGTATATGTGACTAAGAAAGGTAAATATACTTTATATGAGAATACTCATTTAAAAGTAGGAAGATTATCAGTTAATAAAGCTGGTTTTGGATTTGTAATTATGGAAGGAGAACCAGATATTCATATTAAAAAAGAAAATATGAACGGGGCACTTCATAATGATTTAGTTGCATGTGAATATATATCAGATGAAGAAGGAAAGATTATAAGAATTCTTGATAGAAGTTTTGATACTGTAATTGGAGAATATAGTAGTATTGATGAACATCTTGGCAAAATTTCTTTAGATGACCCAAGAATTAAAATGGAAATTTTGATAGATGAAAATCATAGGAATGGTGCGATGCCAGGGCACAAAGTTATCGTAAAACCATATGCAGAAATAACTAAGACTAAGTATTATGGAGAGGTACTTGTAATTTTAGGGCATAAAGATGATGTAGGCATAGATATTTTATCAAAAGTGTATGAACACGATATAAATCCTAATTTTAGTGATGAAACTATGCTTGAACTTAAAAATATACCTGATGTTGTAAGTGAAGAAGATATAATAGGTAGAAAAGATTTAAGAAATAAAAAAATAGTTACAATGGATGGTGATGATGCGAAAGACTTTGATGATGCAATAAGCATTGAAAAGTTATCTAATGGAAATTATAAATTGGGTGTTCATATAGCAGATGTTAGTAACTATGTAAAAGAAAATACTGCTTTAGGACGTGATGCAGAAAGTAGAGCTACTAGTGTTTACCTTGTGGATAGAGTAATACCTATGATTCCTCATCAATTATCTAATGGAATTTGTTCATTAAATCCACATGTAGATAGATTAACTATGACATGTGATATGGAAATTAATACTGATGGTAAAATCTTAAGTTATGATATATATGAATCTGTTATTAATTCAAAACTTAGAATGACTTATAAGAAAGCTAACATGTATTTAGAAAAAAATATAATAGAAGCTGGGTATGAAGATTTTACTAAAGAATTAAGTTTGATGAAAGAATTATCTCTTATTTTAAAAGAAGTAAGATTTAAAAGAGGAGAACTTACATTTGATATTCCTGAAGTAAAGATAAAAGTGGATGAAGAAGGAAAACCAATAGAAATTGGCGAAAGAGAAAGAGGAACAGGAGAAAGAATAATTGAAGATTTTATGATAGTAGCCAATGAATGTGTAGCAGAATATATAACAAATATAGGATATCCAATGATATATCGTATACATGAAGTACCTATCGAAAAGAAGATAAGAGAATATTTTTCTTTACTTAAATCTTTAGGTCATAGAATTAAAATAAAAGGGAAAATTAATGAAATTAGTCCAAAACAAATGCAAGAAGTACTTGATAGTCTAAGAGATTATGATGATTATGAAATGCTTTCAGAACTTGGACTAAGATCAATGAAAAAAGCTATTTATAGTATAGAAAATTTAGGGCATTTTGGTCTTGCAAGTAAGTGCTATTGCCATTTTACTAGTCCAATACGAAGATATCCTGATTTAACTGTTCACAGAGTATTAAAAATGATACTTCATGGGGATAACGTTACTGGAGCTGATTTAGATAATCTATCAAAAATGCTTGATAAAGAGGCCATACATTCCTCATTAAAAGAGAAAAACTCTGTTGAATGTGAACGTGATGTTGATGATATGAAAATGGCTGAATATATGATGGATCATATAGGAGAAGAGTACGATGGTAAAATATCAGGTGTTATTCCTTCTGGTATGTTTGTAAGATTAGATAATAGAATAGAAGGTAAAATTCATATTTCAAATATTAAAGGAGACTATTATATAGTTGATGAATTATCGCAAAGTGTATATGGAAAAAGAAGTGGAAAAAGATATAAATTGGGAGATGGTGTAAGGATAAAAGTTATAGATGCATCTAAGGTAGAAGGTACAATAGATTTTGAACTAGTAAATAGAAAAGAGGTAAATAATGATAAAGAAGAAAAATAAAAAAGGATCATTAATAATAGTATTTTTAGTACTTATAATAGTTGTATTTGGCAGCTTATATGTATTTAATGAAAAATTTAGAAAAGAAACAGGTGAGAAACCAACAGAACTTGATAAAACAGATGAAAATCCACTTGTTTATACAGGTTCAGTTACCTTAGCAGGAAATGTACTTATTAATAGTGATATGTGGTATGACACAAGGTCAGGAGATGGTGTATATGACTTTTCAAATGCATTTAAATTATTTAAAGAAAATTTAAAAAAATCAAATATAAGTTTTTATACACAACAAAGTCCAGTTGGTGGAAAAGATCTTGGAATGACTAAAAATTATAATTATAATTCTCCAAATGATATATTAGATGAAATGTTATCCACAGGATTTAATGCAATTTCTTTAGCAAGTTATCATGCATTTGATAAAGGTACTAAAGGAATAACTAATGAAATAACATATTTAAACGAAAAAGATGTTATATATTCAGGAGTTAGTACTAAAGAAGAAGATAGACTTAAAAATAGTATAATTACAAAAAATGGTATAACATATGCACTATTATCTTATACAATGAGTACAGATGAAAAATTAAAAGATACTTATTCAGTAAGTGTATATAGTGAAGAACTTGCTAAAAAAGATATTGATAAAGTTAAATCAAGTGTAGATGTAATAATTGTATCAATAGATTTTGGTAATGTTGCAAATTCAACTCAAGTTTCGGAAAAACAAAAATCAGTTGTTGATTTCCTTGTAAAGGAAGGAGTTAATGTTATTGTTGGAAACAATAGTTATTCTATTCAACCAATTGAAATAATAGACAACACTTTAGTTTGTTATTCACTAGGTAATCTTTTATCTGGACATACAAGAATTGATTCAAGAATAAGTGCAGTTGTTGATTTTAATATATCTTTAACAAAAGAAGAAGGCAAAAAGAAAATAGAATTTAAAGATATTAATGTTATGTTTACATATTCATATAATAAAGATAATTCAAATTATAAAGTAGTACCATTTAATAAAATAACTAATGAATTTTCAAGTTATAAAACGTATTATGAAAAATATAAAACATTATTAACAGATGGCAAAGATTATATTAATGTGTACGCATTAGGAGATACTAATGGAAATACTGAACAAAAAAGCTAAGTTCGATTATTTTATAGAAGATACATTTGAATGTGGAATAGTTCTAAAAGGGACAGAAATAAAATCAATTAGAAGTGGCAAAGCAAATTTAAAAGATAGCTATGGTATTATTAAAAATAATGAATTATATATATTAAATATGCACATTTCACGTTATGAAGCTGGTAATATATTTAATCATGAAGAAACACGCACAAGAAAATTACTGGCACATAAAAAAGAAATATATAAAATGAAAAATAAGTTAAATATAGAAGGCTATACTCTTATTCCTGTCAAATTATATATAAAAGATGGCAAAGCAAAAATTTTACTTGGAGTTGCTAAGGGTAAGAAAAATTATGATAAAAAAGAAGTAATAAAAGAAAGAGATATAGAAAGATTTAATAAAAAGACTATGAATTATTAGTCTTTTTTGTTATAATGTATCTATGGGGCTGTTATGGTTTCGACGGGAATATTGAAGCATGAATTGCAAGTCGTAGGTATGCGTTAAATCCAAATTAAAAATAACTGGAAACAGAAATCAATTAGCTTTCGCTTAATTTAAGGAAGCTCATCCTGTATTTATTTTCTTACGATGAATATAAGGGTGTCATAAAGTAAGATATATTGTATATTTGATTAGGGTATATAATGAAAATAACTAATCTAGTTAATAATTTATTTGTTTGTTTTTATGTTATTAATGAAATTTGTAAATGAACTAAGCTTGTAGAGGTTTATGTAGTCATATTTTCGGACAGGAGTTCGAATCTCCTCAGCTCCACCAGATTGATTGATACTCGAACTTTTCGAGATGATATAAAACGACATTGCAAAAGTCGTTTTTAATATATTTTTAAGTAACTTTATAAAATATAAAAAACTAATATCTTTTTACGTTAAATGTTGATAATCAAATGTTTTTTATAAATCGCTGATAGTTAGGTTAACTTATTTTATATTAACACTATAAATAGTAAAGTAGATACTATGTTTGAAATCAACGACAATATATATTTAAATAAATGTTGAAAAAAAATGTATATTGTGGTATTCTTTTATCATAGGAGGCGTGTGATATGGATAAAATAATGGAATTTTTAGCACAATATTATCTTTATGTAGCACTAGGCTCATTAGGAATAATTATTATATTAGTGTTAATAATCATTATAGGTAATAGCAAGAAAAAAAGAAAACAAAAAGGGGTAATAGCAAATATACCAAATATGCAAATGGGAGTTGTTAATAATGTTAATCAACCAATGCAACCACAAGGTGTTGCTGGAGTTAATCAACCGATGCCAATAAATGAAGTGCCACAAGCACAACAGGCAGTAAATAGTATGTCATCTTTAGAAAAAAGTTTGACACCAAGTAATGAGGAATTTAATGCTATGTTAGGTGGTATTCCTGAACCTGCTTCACCAGTAGAGATGCCAGTAGAAAGTGC
>HF990810.1:0-579 GCA_000436255.1 Clostridium sp. CAG:1193
AACATCAAGAAAATGTACAACAACTGATACGCTTGAATATTATTTAGAATTTGTAGATGGACAATATACTTATTATTATAATGGAAGTACAGGTTGGAGTGTAATACTTACAAATAAAACATCAACAGATCCAGTAACAACGGAGTTGTGTGGAACAATCAATGATAAACCGATAGTGAGCATGTACCAAATGTTTTATAATAGTAAAGCAACAAGTATAGATGTAAGTAGTTTTGATACAAGTAATGTAATTGATGTTTTGATACAAGTAATGTAACTGATATGCATAGTATGTTTGAAAATAGCGCAGCAACGGAAATAAAAGGTTTAGAAAATTTTGATACATCAAAAGTAACAAACATGAGCGGAATGTTTTCCGTTAGTTCAGCAACAACATTAGATTTGAGTAGTTTTGATACAAGTAATGTAACAGATATGTGGCAGATGTTTTATATGAGTAAAGCAACAAGTCTAGATTTAAGTAGTTTTGATACATCAACATAGTATGTTTGAAAATAGCGCAGCAACGGAAATAAAAGGTTTAGAAAATTTTGATACATCAAAAGTAACAAACATGAG
>HF990810.1:711-25830 GCA_000436255.1 Clostridium sp. CAG:1193
TAGATTTAAGTAGTTTTGATACATCAAAAGTAACAAGAATGAGTTCTATGTTTGCAGCTAGTGCAGCAACAGAAATAAAAGGGTTAAACAAATTTAATACAAGCGAAGTGACAGATATGAGTCATATGTTTTCACATGCTAAAGCAACGACATTAGATTTGAGTAGTTTTGATACATCAAAAGTAACAAACATGAGGGATATGTTTTATTCTAGTGCCGCAACAAGTTTAGATTTAAGTAGTTTTGATACATCAAATGTAACGAATATGAGTGAAATGTTTTCATTTACTAAAGCAACGACAAGTCTAGACTTAAGTAGTTTTGATACAAGTAATGTTACAAGTATGGATAGGATGTTTGCATCTAGTAAAGCAACAACTGGATATGCTCGCTCGCAGGAAGATGCAGATAGATTTAATGCAAGTAGTAGTAAACCTTCTGCATTAACATTCGTAGTTAAATCATAACACTAAATGGGTTAGGTAACTAACTCATTTTTCTTTTGAAATAAATATTTCCATTAATTTACATCTAAAAATATAAATGGTATAATTTATAAAGGTGGTTTTATGAAGTTATGTGAAGTTGATAAAAGTAAGTTATCTCCAATGATGCAACAATATGTTGAGATAAAAGAGAAATATAATGATGTTATATTGTTTTTTAGATTGGGAGATTTTTATGAGATGTTTTTTGATGATGCGTATACTGCATCTCATGAATTGGAGCTTACATTAACTGGTAAAAATGCAGGTCTTGATGAAAGAATACCAATGTGTGGTATTCCACATCATGCTGTTAATATGTATTTGGATAAATTGGTTGATAAAGGGTATAAAGTAGCAATATGTGAACAGGTAGAGGATCCTGCAAGTGCAAAGGGTGTTGTAAAAAGAGAAGTATTACAAGTAGTATCTAAAGGTACTGTTATGAATAGTGAATCACTAGATGAAAAAAGTAATAATTATATTGGATGTATTCTTGATGTTAATTATGCTTATATAATTAGTTATACTGATTTATCAACTGGTGAATTTAATGCTACAATTATATCTCATGATAGTACTAGACTTATAATGGACGTTTTATCATTATCACTAAATGAAATAGTTGTTAAAAGTAATTTTGATAAAAATATAATTGATATATTAAAAAATAAACATAGATTAAATATAAGTATATTTGATGAAGATTTAGATACTTCACTTTATAAAAATATATATTCATCTTTAAGTGATGATAAATATATTGAATCAGTAAAATATTTACTTAGTTATTTAATAAGTACTCAAAAAAGAGATTTAAGTCATTTACAAGTAGTAAGAGTAAAAGATAATTCTACATACTTAAAAATGGATATAAACACAATTAGAAATCTTGAACTTACTGAGAGTTTAAAATTAAAATCAAGAAGTTATTCTTTATTGTGGCTACTTGATAAAACAAAAACTGCAATGGGTTCAAGAATGCTTAAAAATTGGATAGAAAATCCACTTGTAGATATAACTGAAATTAATAAAAGATATGATATAATTGAATCTTTGCTTACTGAATTTATATTAAAAGAAGAATTAAAAGCACTTTTATATGAAGTATATGATTTAGAAAGATTATGTGGACGTATTAGTTATGGAAATACTAATGGTAGAGATTTATTACAACTTAAAAATTCTTTAAAGGTACTTCCTAATATAAAAAGAATATTAAAAGATTTAAATTTTTATAAGGATATAGAAACAATTGATGAACTATATAATTTGCTTGAGGTAAGTATTGATGAGGATGCACCTGTTACTATTAAAGAAGGTGGAATAATTAAATCTGGATTTAATAGTGAACTTGATACTCTTAAAGAAAATCGTTCGAGTGGTAAAGATTTTGTTATAAAAATGGAACAAGAGGAAAAAGATAGAACTGGTATTAAAAATTTAAAGGTAGGATATAATAAAGTTTTTGGATATTATATAGAAGTATCTAAAGGAAATATTTCTTTAATTAAGGATGAATATAATTATGAAAGAAAACAAACTTTAGCTAATTGTGAAAGATATGTTACTCCTTTATTAAAGGAAAAGGAAGCAATGATACTGGGTGCTGAGGAAAAAATTATTAATCTTGAATATAATTTATTTATAGAAATTCGTGATAAGGTTAAAGAGTTTATTCCAAGAATTCAAGAAGTTGCGCGTGTTGTTGCTGAAATTGATGTATTACAATCTTTAGCAACTGTTAGTGAAGAGAATAATTATGTAAGGCCTAAATTAATAAAAGAAAGAATAATTGATATTAAGGATAATAGACATCCAGTTGTTGAAAAAGTATTAGATAGTACTTTTGTACCTAATGATATATATATGGATGAGAAAACTAATATATTAGTAATAACTGGTCCAAATATGGCTGGTAAATCAACGTACATGAGAGAACTTGTAATAACTGTTATTATGGCTCAAATGGGTTCTTTTGTACCTGCAAAAGAGTGTATTATGCCAATATTTGATAAAGTATTTACTCGTATTGGAGCATCTGATGATTTAGTAAGTGGAGACTCTACATTTATGGTTGAAATGAAAGAAGCTAATGAAGCTATAACAAATGCAACTATGAATAGTTTAATTATATTTGATGAATTAGGAAGAGGAACAGCTACTTATGATGGACTTTCTTTAGCACAATCTATTATTGAATATATACATAATAATATAAAATGTAAAACATTATTTTCAACACATTATCATGAACTTACAAAGTTAGAATCTCATTTTAAAAATATTAAAAATGTTCATGTAAGTGCTTTAGAAGAAAATGGAAATATAACATTCTTACATAAAATAAAGGATGGTGCGGTAGATAAAAGTTATGGTATACATGTTGCAAAATTAGCAAATTTACCTAAACCAGTTATAGAAAGAGCAGATGAAATATTATCTACTTATGAATCTAAAAAAGATGTAGAAATCAAAAGTCAAATGTCATTTGATTTAGAGCCTGTAAAAGAAGAAAGTAAAGTAGAAAAAAGATTAAAAGAAATAGATCCACTAAAGGTAACACCAATGGATGCTTTAAATATTTTATATGAACTTAAAAAAAGTGTTGAAGATTCTAATTAATGTGATATAATCATTTAAGTGTGAGGTGACTTATGGCTGAAATTAATAGAAGTGAACTTAGAAAAATAATAATGACCGCACTTTATCAAATGAGTGTATATGATGCAAATAAAATAGAATATGAACCAAAAGCAGTAATTAAAGAATTACTTGAAGTTGAAAATGATTTTGTTAATGAAATAGTTTTTGGTGTTCTTAATAATAAAGATCAAATAGATAAAAAAGCAAATAAGTATTTAAAAGATTGGACAATTGATAGACTTGGAAAAACAGATCAAGCAATTATAAGAATGGGTATATATGAAATACTTTATACATCTACTCCAGATATAGTATGTATAAATGAAGCAATACTTCTTGCAAAAGAATTTTCAGATGATAAAGTAAAAAATATGATTAATGCTATATTAGATGGTATTATGAAAGATAAAGATTAAGCATCAATTTGATGCTTTTAAATTGGGGGAATTATGAAGATAATTGATTTAAAAAATAGTAGTGATTATAGTTTGTTAAAAAGTGCAGCAGAAGAAATAAAGAATGGTAAATTAGTAATATTTCCAACAGAAACAGTATATGGTTTAGGTGCAGATGGTTTAAATGAAAATGCAGTTAATAATATATTTATAGCAAAAGGAAGAAAAACAGATAATCCATTAATATTACATGTATCAAGTATTGATATGGTATATAAAATAGCTGATAATATAAATGAAATTGAAAAAAAATTAATGGATAATTTTTTCCCAGGACCTTTAACTATAGTACTAAATAAAAAAGAGTGTGTGCCTAATATTGTAACTGGTAACTTAGATACTGTAGGAGTAAGAATGCCATCAAATATAATTGCACGTACTTTAATAGAATATGCATCTACTCCAATAGCAGCACCTTCTGCTAATATATCAGGGCGTCCTAGTGGAACAATTGTAGAAGATATAATAGATGAGTTTAATGGGAAAGTAGATACTATAATAGATGGTGGCAGTACTAAAATAGGTGTTGAAAGTACAGTTGTAAGAGTAATAAATAATGAAATACATATATTAAGACCGGGATATATTACAAAAGAAGACTTAGAAACTATAGGGGTAAATGTAATAATAGAAAAACATATATTAAGCGATATAGAAAAAAATGATGTAGTAATGTCACCTGGAATGAAATATAAACACTATGCACCAAAAACAAAATGTATATTAGTTTATAGTAGTAATAAAGATCTTCTTATTAAAAAAATGCAAGAATTAGAAGGAAATAATAAAAATTCTTTAGTAGTTACTAAAGATGAAAATATAAAGTATTTTAAAAATACAATAAATATGGGTAGTACTCTTAATGAAATATCACATAATATATTTAGAATTCTAAGAGAAGTTGATAAGAAAAATGTGGATTTTGTTATAATTGAAGGTGTGGAAAAGAGTGGTCTTGGACTTGCAATTATGAATAGATTAATAAGAGCATGTTCACATAATTATATAGAGTTATAAAGTGTAAATAAAGTCTATTTATTTGCACTTTTTATATTTATTCATGTATAATTAAAATGGTGATAATATGATAGATAAGAATATATTTAGAGAATATGATATAAGAGGAACATATAATGTAAATTTAAATGAAGATGTAAGTTATACTATAGGTAGAGCATTTGGTTCATATATTCAAAATATGAATGAATATACATGTTTAGTTGGACATGATAATAGATTATCTTCAAATGATATTAATGCATCTTTAATAAGTGGTATATTAAGTACTGGGGTAAATGTAATAGATTTAGGGCTTATAACTACACCAATGCTTTATTATGCAAGAATATATGAAAATATTTATCCAAGTATTATGATAACTGCAAGTCATAATCCAAAAGATGATAATGGGTTTAAAATGTCATTTAATAATGTAAGTAATGCTAAGGGAGAAGAAATATATGCATTTAGAGATTTCTTATTTAAAGGAAATTTTAAAGATGGAATAGGTAATTTATATAAAAAAGATATAAAAGAAGATTATTTTAATTTATTTAAAAATACATTACATTTTGGTGATAGAAGATTAAAAGTAGTTATAGATTGTGGTAATGGGGTAACCTCTTTATATGCAAAAGAATTATATAGTATGTTTAATATAGATTTAATATCAATATGTGATGTATCAGATGGGCATTTTCCATCACATCATCCAGATCCGGTAGTAGAAGAAAATTTGGTTATGTTAAAAGAAAAAGTAAAAGAAGTAAATGCAGATATAGGAATATCTTTTGACGGTGATGGTGATAGAGCAGGATTTGTAGATGAGCTAGGAAATACATTACCCTCAGATCATTATGCAGTTATTATGATTAGAGAATTACTTAAAAATAATGAAAATAAAAATATATTATATGATGTAAAATGTTCAAAAATAGTAAACGAAGAAATAGTAAAACAAAATGGAATACCACATGAATATAGAACTGGTGCATCATATATGATGAGTAAAGTAATAGATGATAATATGCTTTTTGGTATAGAATATTCGGGACATATATATTTTAATAATTCATTTCCACCAATAACAAGTGGATTTTATGCAGGTTTAAAATTATTAGAAGTTATGTCAAAAACTAATTTAAAAGCAAGTGAATTGCTAGGAAACGTAAATAAATATTACAGTACTAAAGAAATAAAAATGGAATTTAATGATAATATTAAATTTGAAATAATTAATAAAGTAAAAGAATATGCATTAAGTAAAAATTATGATGTATTATTAATAGATGGGGTAAAAGTAAAATTTAATGATGGTTGGGCTCTTATTAGATGCTCAAATACAGGACCTAATATAACGCTTAGATTTGAAGCGAATACTATGGATAGGCTAGAAGAAATAAAAAATGAATTTATAAATTTATTAAATAGTTATAAGATGTAGAAATGCATCTTTTTGTTGTTAAATGGATATAAAGTGTTGTATAATATAAATATAGAATAGAGGGTGATAAAATGAATAATAATACAAAAATGGATACTACAATGAAAGCGTTATTAATACTAGCAATAATAACAGCATTATTAATATCTTCATTACTTTTATATAAGGTGTTTGTATATGATAAGAAAGAGAATACTAAAGATAATGACATAATTAATAAAGATAATAATAAAGAAGTTAAGGATAAAGATAATTATTATTCTTATAAAGATACTGATGAAATAAATAGTATGGTTGAATTATTAGATTATTCAGTAATTACGAGTAAAATAGATCATGATAATATGTTAAGAAAATATTATATTAGCACTATATTACTTGATAAATTAAAACCGATTACAGTTGTAGATAATAATACAAAAGGTCATAAAGATGATGCTAAAGATTCACTTGGAAATACATATAAAAAATATAAAACTAACAGTATACAATACGTTTTAAAAGATCTTGGTCTAACTGTAGATGAAATAGAAAAATGGAATAACAAAACACTTGTTTTAGAAGGAAATTATCATTATGAATTATATAATACAGATATAATAAAAGAGAAATATCCTAATATGTATAAAGAAATATTTAATGAATCATTTGAGATTAGTGTAGGAGATATTCCTTGTGAAAATAAAATATTTTTATATGACAAAGATGTAGATAAAATTGTTATAAATGTTGGTTCTGGATGTACAAGTGATTATGGTACAAAAGCAAAAATAATTGACTCTTCTTTAAAAAATGATATATACAAAGTAAGTTTTGTAAAAGGATATTTTAAAAAAAGTGAAAACAATACAGCAATAATTACTATTAATGGAAAAGATATAGAACTAAAAGATAATAATTTTAAGGATATATTATTTAAAAATAAAGATGCATTAGTTATATATACATTAACATTTAAAAAAGAAAATAATGTTTATACTTTTGATAGTATAAAATCTGCTGATAAAAATCAGGTACAATTAGAATTAGAAAAACAAAATTATACTTATACATTTGATAACAATTTAAAAATAGTATTTAATGGAACTAAATCAAATAAACAAGAAAATGGTTATGAGTATGTATTAAATATATCAGTAAAAGATAAACTGATTAGTTCAAATATATTTACAAATGCTAATGATAAAGTAGTATACTCAAGTAATTTTGCTGCAAGTTTTAAAATATATAAAATTGATAGTTATTATTTTTTAATATCTTCAGTAGCAAAACAAAATGATGGGGATTATGTATTAATAATTGATGAATCTGGAAAAATAATTAAAAGTTTTAAAGATGTACGTATTAATATTGATGAAGAAAATAAAAAATATACAATAACTGATTGTTTAACTAATAATATAGCAGAAGAATGCAAAAAAACAAATTATGATATTTAGAATAAAGCCAATTAGATAATTAAAATGTAACCTTGGTAAATGTAGAGGTAATATAATTAATTTATAAATAATAAAAAAAGTGATTATAAATTTTAAAAATAGTAAAAAGCAGTATATAATATTAGTATAAAAATAATAAAGGAGAAGAAATGGAAAATAATTTAAATGATAACGTAAAATCAGATATTGGTATGAAAATATTGTTAGTAATAGCAATTATTGTAGGGTTATTAGTTTCTTTCTTACTTGCATATAAGATGTTTATATATGACAAAAAAGATAATAAAGAAAATAAGGATAATGATATAGTTAATAAAGATGATAATAATAAAAGTGATGATAAAGTATCAAGTCCAGTAATTAAAGAGTTAAAAGTAAATTATGGTAGTATAGATCATACTTTAAAAATCAAAAGAGAACTTACTGATAAATTAACAACAAATTTTTATATTGATAATAAACTTATTGAGGTAATTACAATGGACACTGGCATATTTGATGTAGATACTTCTATTGATGCATATACATATGTATTTGATTCTAAGTATTTAGGAATTTTAATAAATGAAAATGGTGGTTATACATTATATGTGTTTAATAATGGTAAGTTTATTGGTAAAGAAAAAATAATTATTTCAAAACAAACTTTATGTAAAGATGAAGCATGTAAAAATCAGTTAAATACAATTGATAACATTAAGTTTGAGAATAATAAATTAAGTTTTTATGGTAGTAATTGTATAGATGCTTCTGATGGTAAAATAGTTAGTACTGATACAATAAGAAAATTTGATTTAAGCATAAAGAACGAAAAAATAAATTTGGCTGTTACTGACTCATTTACTGGATATGCTTCTTTAACTATTTGTTAATAATTAAAACATTTGGAAAAACCAAATGTTTTTTAGTTATTTTTTTTACTTATACCAATCATACTTCCAAATACACATATAGCAAGTAACATTATATAATAAATTATATTTTTAATATTAAATGTATTTCTTGCTATAATGGAAACTAATATAATTATAAGTATTGCTATCACACCTATTTTAAGACCATTTAACCATCCTTTTTTTTCTGAATTTTTACCTACTATAACTCCACCAATAAACATTGATATTGCTGGTATAATAAACTTTAATATAGTGAAAAATGTACCTTTAAATAATCCAATATAATTTAGTATTGTAACAAGGAATGTAAGCGTTATAATTAAGCTAAATATATAACCTAAAGATTTTAAATATTTTTTCATGTGACCTCCTATAACATAATATTTGTATGAATAATAAATTATGAATGTGTTCAAAATATAATGGTGATAATAATGACTGCAATGATTTTTAGAACGCTATTTTTTTATTTTCTAATATTAGTATTATTTAGAATAATGGGTAAAAGAGAAGTAGGTGAATTAGGTATTACTGATTTAATAGTGTCTGTTTTAATTGCAGAATTTGTATCTATTTCAATAGAAAATACTGATGAACCATTAATTATGACTATAATTCCTATGTTTATAATAGTACTACTTCAAATAGTATTTTCGTATTTTTCAATGAAAAGTTTTAAATTTAGAAGTTTAATAGATTCAAAGCCTTCATTAATAATAAAAGATGGAAAAATAAATTTTAAGGAAATGGAAAGGCAAAGATATAATTTAGATGATTTACTTACTCAAATTAGAGATAAGGGTATTAAATCACTTGATGAGATTGAGTATGCTGTTTTAGAAAATAATGGTAAGTTAAGTACATTTTTATATGAAGATAAAAAGGTATATCCGATGCCTTTAATACTAGATGGAGTAATACAATATGAAACACTTAATGATATAAATAAAAATAAAGAATGGTTAATGAAAATACTTAAAAGTGAGAATGTTAATTTAGATAAAGTGTTTTATGCATTTTATAAAAATAATAAATGTTTCATTATAAGAAAAAACAATTGAAACAAAATGTTTTATGTGCTATAGTCATATAGGAGGTATGTTATTTATGGATGAAATGACTAGTAGAGTTAAATTTGAAGGAGATAATGGAGAATCTTTTGAAATGATAGTTTTAAAAGAATTTGATTATAAAAAAAGAAGATTTGCAGTATTAATGGAAGATGGTTGTAATTGTCATTGCGATGATGATTCTTGTACATGTAATCATGAGGGTAAAGAAGATAAATGTACTTGTGATGAGTGTGATTGTGATGATAATGGTTTATATATTTTAGAAGTTGCAATGGATGAATATGGAAACGAAGTATTTAAACCAATTGAAGATGAAAAATTATTTGATGAAGTAATAGAAAAAGCTGATAAGGTATTATATGAAACAAACTAGAACTATCTAGTTTGTTTCTTTATAAAATATATTTTTTTCTTTTAAATATCTTTAATAAAATTTAATTATGTGATAAAATCTATTATAGAATAATATAGGTGGTGATATAGTGAGGATATCTTTAATTAAAAAGAATGAAATAAAATCTTTTGTTTTGCCACCACAAATACATGGTAATTATTGGATTGTTGATAAGACAGATGATGGTAAAGAAAGAAACTTTGTTAATATAGTTGCTACGGATGATGATAAATGGGAAATGTTAAGTAACTATGAAGTTAGTGTATATGATGGTGCGACTTATGTTAATTCAGTTATTTTATCTATGAATAAATTTTATACTTTAAAAGTAGATAAAGAAGAAGATACACTTCTTTATGTATCAGAAGTTTATGATAAAAATACTTTTCAATTAATGATAAAAAAAGAAAGCGATGTTGTAATTGGAAGTGATGCATCTAGTCAAATTTGTTGTAAAACAGCATTTATGGCCCCTATGCATGCTAGATTAACATATAAAAGTAATACATGGGTTATAAATGCAGTGTCTTTAAATGATGCTATATATGTTAATAATGAAAGAACTAATTCAAGAAAATTAAATAACGGGGATGTAATATTTATTGCAGGACTTAAAATTATTATTGTTAGAAATACAATAATAGTTAATAATATAGAAAATATAAGAGTAGATGCAAATACATTTGCAGAAGCAAGATTTCCAAAACAAGTAGCAAAAGAATTTAAAGAAAATGATGAAGATATAGTTTTATATAAAGATAACGATTACTTTTTTAAAGCACCTAGATTTAGAAGTAGTAATGAAAAAGTAGTTTTACAAATAGATGCAGCACCACAACAAGAAAAAGAAAATAAAACACCGCTTATATATACACTTGGCCCAATGATTACAATGGGTATGACATCATTAATGTCTGCTTTTACTGCAATTAATAGTGTAGTAATTGGTGGTAGATCATTCGCACAAGCACTTCCATCAATAATTATTGCAACTGCAATGCTTGCTACTATGATAATTTGGCCATTGCTAACTAAAAGATATCAAAATAAGCAAAGAAAAGCATACCAAAAATATAGAGTAGAAAAATATACACAGTATATTGAATCAAAAAGAGCATTTGTAAGAGAAGTAATGAAAAATCAAATGCAATCATTATTAGAAAGTTTTCCACCGCTAGATGAACTTAAGAAAACAATTTTATATAAGAAAACAAATTTATGGGAAAGAGAAATAGATGAAGATGATTTTCTTAAAGTAAGACTAGGTACTGGAACTATACCTGTTAATATGGATATAAAATATCCAGAAGAACATTTTACACTTGAAGAAAATGATTTAAAAGGAATTTTAGATAATTTAGTAAATGATTCAAAAGATTTAGAAAACGTGCCTATAACTATATCATTTACACAAAAATATATATCAGCAATAATTGGTGAATATCCTGTAATTAGTCAAATAACTTATGGATTAATATTACAGCTTATTACATATCACAGTTATGATGATTTAAAATTAGTATTCTTTACAAGTGAAGAAAACGAGAAAAAGTGGGAATTTGCTAAAGTGTTGCCACATGCTTGGAGCGATGATAAACAAATAAGATTTTTTGCAACTGGAGCAGATGATATGAAACAAGTTTCATCATACTTAGAAAGCGAATTTCAAGCAAGAAGTTTCAAAGACAGTGATCCAAATAGTACTCGTAGTTATGATTATAGATATAATAAACCATATTATTTTATAATAATTGATGATTTTAAAACAGCAAGAGATATTGAGATAATAAAAGATGTATTAGATAGTAAATCTAATGTAGGTTTTTCAATATTTATACTTAATGATAAATTAACTAATTTACCTAATGAATGTATGGATTTTATTTGTATTGGTCATAATAATAGATCTGTTATATTTGAAGGAGAATTAGTTACTAATAAGCAAAAGAAATTCGTTGCAGATTTAGATCCTACATTAAATTTATATGATTACGCATTAAGACTTGCTAATATACCAATAGATACTTCAAAAGATGAACAAGCATTTCCAAAAGCAATTAGTTTCCTTGAAATGTATAATGTTGGTAAGGTTGAACAATTAAACTCATTTAATAGATGGGAAGTAAATGTACCACTTAATAGTCTTCAAGCGCCTATTGGTGTAGATAAACAAGGTAATTTATTTAAACTTGATTTACACGAAAAGTTTCATGGACCTCATGGTTTAATAGCAGGTATGACAGGTAGTGGTAAAAGTGAACTTATTATTACTTATATATTGTCACTTGCAGTTAATTATCATCCAAATGAAGTATCATTTATAATAATTGACTATAAAGGTGGTGGAGTAGCAGGTGCTTTTGAAAATAAAGAAACTGGTATAAAACTTCCTCATATCGCAGGAACTATAACAAACTTAGATACGGTTGAAATGAATAGATCATTAGTATCTATAGAAAGTGAATTAAGAAGAAGACAAAAAGCATTTAATAAAGCAAGAGAATTATCTAATGAAAGTACAATTGATATTTATAAATATCAAAAATTATATAGAAGTGGTGTAGTAGAAGAACCAATATCACATTTATTTATAATATGTGATGAGTTTGCTGAATTAAAATTACAACAACCAGAATTTATGGATCAACTTATAAGTACTGCACGTATTGGACGTAGTTTAGGTGTACACTTAATTTTAGCTACACAAAAACCAAGTGGTATAGTAGATGATCAAATTTGGAGTAATAGTAGATTTAGAATATGCTTAAAAGTTGGAGAAAAGCAAGATAGTATGGATATGATAAAATGTCCAGATGCAGCACTTTTAAAGAATGTTGGTAGATTTTATTTACAAGTTGGTTATAATGAATTTTTTGCAGAAGGTTTATCTGCATGGTGTGGAGCGCAATATATTCCAACAGATAAATTAAGAAGAAAAAAAGATGCTTCTATTAACTTTATTGATAATATCGGGTATGTTACAAAAAGTGTTGATGATGATAAGAAAACATCTGGAATTAACCTTGGTGAACAGTTAAGTAATATCATAAAATATTTAATAGATGTTGCAAATGAACAAAATATTAAAGTAAGACAATTATGGTTAGATAGAATACCTAATATTATATATGTAGATGATTTAAGTAAAAAATACTTATATAAATCACAAGAATATATAATTAATCCAATAATTGGTGAATATGATGATCCGTCTAACCAAAGACAAGAATTATTAACAATGAATTTATCATATGGTGGAAATGCAATTATATATGGTGCATCTGGAAGTGGTAAAACAACACTTATTAGCAGTTTGATATATTCAACAATACTAAAACATTCAGCAGAAGAAGTAAATTTCTATATAATGGACTTTGGGTCAGAAATGTTTAGAATATTCTTAGACGCTCCTCAAGTAGGTGATGTACTTTTAGTTAATGATGTAGAAAAAGTAGTAAACTTATTTAAAATGCTAAACTCTATAATTGCAGAAAGAAAGAAGAAATTCGTAGATTATAATGGAGACTTTAATTTCTATAATAAAAAATCTAGAAGTAAACTTCCTTTAATAGTAGTTATATTAAATAACTATGAGGCATTCCAAGAGAATTATGAAAAATATGAAGATATACTACTACAATTAACAAGGGAAGGCCCAAAATATGGAATAACATTTGTAGTATCTGTAAATAGTGTTAATGGAATGCGTTATAGATTAAAACAAAACTTTAAACAAGAATTTGTACTTCAAATGAATGATGATACTGATTATGTTACAATATTAGGAAATACTAATAAAGTATATCCATCACATAATTTGGGTAGAGGATTAATAAAACTTGATAAAGTTTATGAATTTCAAGCAGCATATCCATATGTTCCAGAACAAGTATCAGAATACTTAGCTATAATTTGTTCAAAATTAAAGAAAACATCATTCATATTTGCAGAAAGAGTAGCAATACTTCCAGAAGTAGTAACAAAAGAAGAAATTAATTACAAATTAAAAGGTCTTGAAGCAGTACCAATAGGAATAGATAAAAACACTTTAAATGTTATGTCATGGGATTTTAAAAATAACTTTACAACAACAATATCAGCATTAGAATTTGATAATATGGATTACTTTATTAAACCATTTATTTCACAATTTGGACAAATAGATAATGCCACAGTACTTGTACTTGATGCGATAAAACAATTAGATGGTATAAATTCACATAAAAATATTTTCTATTATGATAAAGACTTTAATAATGTTATCAATTCATTAAATGAAAATGTAAAAAAACAACATGAAGTATATACAAAAAATAACTATAATAAAGATATATTAAAAAATGTTAAACCAGCCGTATGTATTATAATTGGTATAAATTCTTTATTAATGAAATTAACTGGAGATGCTAAAACAAACTATAATACATTAATAGAAAATGCCAATATAGTGCAAACAATTAAATTTATTTTTATAGATACTATTGATGTATTTAAGAAAATAGAGTATGATAATTGGTATAAGGGTGTTGCTAAAAATAGTGAAGGTATTTGGTTAGGTAATGGTATTGCTAATCAATATACATTAAAAATTTCTAGAATAACTAAAGAGTTACAAGATGATATACCAAATGGTTTTGGATATGTTGTAAAGCGTGGAATGCCAACTCTTACAAAATTCTTAACTGAAGGTAGTTATGAAGGTGATAATTATGAATAATAAAGTATTAGTAGAAGTAATTGTACCTTTAATAGAAGAAAGGTATGAAGTATATATACCAGTAAATAGAAGAATATCATCAGTAATTAAGTTATTAGAAAAAGCTATAAAAGAATCAACAAATGGTTATTATCCGGCTAAAGAAGGATCGGTAATAATAGATGAGACTACAGGTAATGTTTACGATATAAATATTACTGTAAAAGAATCAAAGATAATTAATGGTTCTAAAATAATATTAATATAGGAAAGGTGGTGAAGGTATGAATATATCAGCAGATACAAGTGCGTTAAGAACACTAGGAAATGAAGTGCTAGCAAACGCAGGTGAATACCAAAGTGAAGTAAACACTATATATAGAGAAGTTGAAAACTTAGGTGCAAATTGGCAAGGTGCAGACAACCAAGAATACGTAAATAAAGTAAATGAATATAAAGAGGCTATTGAAGCACTAGGAAAAGCAATAGGAAACTATGGACAATTCTTAGTAGACACTGCAGCAAATATAGAAAGAGTACAAGAAGAAGTAAGAAGTAGCGCAGGAAGATTATAATAGGAGGAAATAATGATAGAGAAGATAAGTTACGAACAAGTAATGGCAACATCAGCTTCACTAAGTGCATCATCAAAAAAGATGAGAGAAATACTTTCAGAAGTAGAACAAAAAATGCAAAGAGTGAATACTGAAGACACATGGAAAAGTGCAGCAGCAGAAGAATTATATGCAAAATTTAAATCATTAGCAGCTAAATTTGAATCATTCTACACAGCAATAGAAGGATATTCAAGATTCTTAAGTAATACTGTAGAAACATATAAAGCTGCAGATGCTGCTATTGCAGGAAAAGCTGATGAATTACTAAATAGTTAATATATATACTATAATAAACGGAATGCAAATATGCATTCTTTTTGCTTTGTCAATAATTGTAAACTTGACAAGTGAGATAGATGATAAGAAGGTAGTTGCAATTGCAGATAATGCATTTACATCAAGAGGAGTAGCACCAACCAATATAAGTAATACTAAGAAAGTAGAAACATCCTATTTATATATTGACAATAAAACACTAATTCATAAATTGAAGATTACTATTAAAGGTTTAGGAATAACTTCAGTAGTGATACCAAATACTGTTAAAAGCATAGGTGCAGATGCATTTTTTGGCAATAAAAATATTTGACTTAATCATAAAAATATGGTATTATCTAAACGTTTGTAAGACCTCGGTCTTTCAACCACTCTGAATAGGTTTTAAACGTAAGTACCTTAAAGGTGAGTCTATTGTATAAAGGAGGTAATAAAATGAAAGCTATAATTGAAACAGGTGGAAAACAATATTATGTTGAACTAGGACAAGAAATCTATATTGAAAAGTTAGATACTGAAGCTGGTAAAGAAGTTGTTTTTGACAAAGTTTTAATGGTAAATGGTGTTGCTGGGAAACCATATTTAAATAATGTAGTTGTTAAAGGTGAAGTTATTAAACATGGTAAACAAAAGAAGATAGTTGTATTTAAGTATAAACAAAAGAATAACTATCATAAAAAACAAGGACACAGACAACCATATACTAAGGTTAAAATAACAAGTATAGAAGAAAAATAGTATGATTAAGGTAGTAGTAAGTAAAGATAAAATAGAAATTACTGGGCATGCTTTATATGATGAATATGGAAAAGATATTGTATGTGCAGCAGTTAGTAGTACAGTAATTACTACAGTAAATGGTATTTTATCTGTTGAGCCATCTTCTTTAAATGTAATTGAAGGAGATACTCTTATAATAGAAATACTTAAGCATAATAAGGTAGTTGATGGATTAATTAATAATATGATTAATTTATTAACCGAATTAAAAAACGATTATAAAGATAATATAGATATTAGGAGGTGTTAACATGATGAAGTTTAACATTCAATTATTCGCACATAAAAAAGGACAAGGTTCTACTACTAATGGTAGAGATTCTGAATCTAAAAGATTAGGTGCTAAAGCTGCTGATGGTGAATATGTTACTGGTGGTTCAATTTTATATCGTCAAAGAGGAACTAAAGTTTATCCTGGAAACAATGTAGGTATGGGAGTTGATCATACTTTATATGCAAAGATGGATGGATATGTTAAATTTGAACACAAAGGAAAAGATAAAAAACAAGTAAGCATATATGAAACTAGGGTTGCCTAGTTTTTTTCTTAAAAGTATAGAACTAAATATGTACTTATTGTATAATATTTGTGTTACGGATTAAAGGAGGATTTATGTTTGTAGATGAGGTTAAATTAAAAGTAATCGCAGGAAGTGGTGGAGATGGATGCACTTCTTTTAGACGTGAAAAGTTTGTTGCTAACGGAGGCCCAGATGGAGGAAATGGTGGACGTGGTGCTAATATAGTATTTAAAGTAGATAAAGGACTCAAAACTCTACTTGATTTAAAATATAAAAAAGAAATCAAGGGTGAAAGAGGAGAACACGGTTCTGGAAAAAATAGATTTGGTAAAAGTAGGGATGATGTAGTAATAAAGGTACCAGAAGGAACTGTTATTACTGATATAGAAACTGGTAATGTTATTGCTGATTTAATTAGTGATGAAGAGATTATAGTTGCATATGGTGGACGTGGTGGACGTGGTAATAAAGCTTTTGCAACACCAACAAATCCAGCTCCAGATATGTCTGAACATGGAGAACCAGGGGAAGAAAGATATATAAAACTTGAATTAAAAATGCTTGCAGATGTAGGTTTAGTTGGACTACCTAGTGTAGGAAAAAGTACAATATTATCACAAGTATCACGAGCTAATCCTAAAATAGCAGCATATCACTTTACAACCTTAAGCCCTAATTTAGGTGTAGTAACAACTAAAGATAATAAAACATTTGTAATGGCAGATTTACCAGGACTTATTGAAGGTGCTAGTGATGGTGAAGGTCTTGGAGATAAATTTTTAAGACATGCTGAAAGAACTAGAATAATTTGTCATGTAATAGATATGAGTGGTTTTGAAGGAAGAAATCCATATGATGATTATGTATTAATTAATAAGGAATTAGAGAAATTTAGTGAAAAATTAATTAATAAAAAACAAATTATAATTGCAAATAAAATGGATATGGAAGGTGCTAAGGAAAACTTAGAAGAATTTAAGAGTAAGGTTAAAGAAGAAGTATTTGAAGTAAGTGCTCTTAATAATGATGGCCTTGATAAAGTAATAGATAAAATATCTAGTTTACTTGATGAAATAGAATCTACACCACTATATAAAGATACTGAAATAGAAAGTCATGTATTATATAAATTTAAACGTGAAAAACCATTTACTATCACAAAAGAATCTGATGCATGGGTAGTAAGAGGGGATACTATTGAAAAATTATTTAAAATGACAAAATTCAATTCAAATGATGCAACATTAAGATTTGCACGTAAACTTAAAAACATGGGAATAGATGATGAGCTTAAAAATAAAGGCGCAATCTCTGGAGATACAGTAAGAATATTAGATTATGAATTTACATATATTGAGTAGAACTTATTTTACAATTTATCATACAATATTATGAATAATAATTAATACCTCTTCTATAGAAAGTGAGGACGTATGATAAAAGGAATTTTAACAAAAAGAGAACATCAAGTATTTAGCTTACTTATATTAAATAAAAGTACTAAAGATATCGCAGAAGAACTTAACATAAGTGAAAAAACAATTAGAAATCATATTTCTAATGTAATGCAAAAACTTGGTGTAAAAGGAAGAACTCAAGCTGTAATAGAACTTATAAAACTAGGGGAATTATCAATTTAAAAGTCGCTAATGCGATTTTTTTTCATTATATTTGTTTTTATACATATTATTTATTGAGGTGTTTCTATGTTAAAGAATATGACAATAAAAAGAATTTCTCTAGCGAGTATATTATTATTTATTTGTGCTTTATTTTTATTATTTCCATCAACTGAAAAAGAAAAGGGTTTAAATATTAAAGAGGATATAGAGTATGTTGATAATAATGTTAAAACTCATGAGATATATTTAGTAAATAAAGATAATTATGTTGCAAGAACTAATGTAATTGTTAATGAAGAAGAAACTATAAAAAAAGTTAAAACAATGCTTGAATATTTAATAATGGGTGGTAAAAAGGAAAGTAATATACCAAATGGGTTTAGAGGTATTATTCCAAGTGGAACAGAGGTATTAAGTGTTGATATAAAAGATGGATTATTAAAAATAAATTTTTCAAAAGAATTACTTGAAATAGATGAGGCTTTAGAAGAAAAAATGATTGAAGCAATTGTATATTCACTTACATCTATTGATGAAGTAAAAGAAATATTAATATATGTAGAAGGAAATTTATTACGAGTACTTCCAAAAACAAAAACAAATTTACCAACTACACTTACAAAAAATATAGGTATAAACAAAGTATATAATTTAACAGATACTAAAAATATTACTGCAACTACTATATATTATATTGATAAAAATAGTGATGGATATTACTATATTCCAGTAACTAAAATAGATAATAATCAAAATGAGAAGATAAAAGTAATAATTGATGAATTATCTAGTGGACCATCATACCAGGGTAATTTAATGAGTTTTCTAAATCTAAATACAAAATTACTTAATTATAATATAAAAGATAAAATAATGGAATTAACATTTAATGATTATATATTTGATAATCTTGAAAAAAAGAAGCTAATGGAAGAAGTATTATATACAATTTGCTTATCAATTAGGGATAATTATGATGTGGATGAGGTAGTATTTATGGCAAATGGGGAAGAAATTTTAAAAAGTGTGATAAAAACTCTTGATTAATAAGAGTTTTTGTTATATAATGTGTAATGTCAGTTGATGTTATGTCCCCGTAGCTCAGCTGGATAGAGCAATCCCCTTCTAAGGGATCGGTCGGGCGTTCGAATCGCTCCGGGGACGCCATTTTATTAAATAACGTAAAGTTATTTTTTTTTATTTATTTTTTGTTAATTAAAAAAAATATGTATGGTATAATTAACATTGGAAGTGATTTTTATGGATTTAATAATTTTAATTATACTTATAGTTCTTACAATAGTATTCTTTAGAAAACTTAGTAATACAGTATATGTAATATGTATAATTGATATATTTTTAAGGATATTAGATAAAATAGAAAGAATGATTAATGTACCTGAATTTTCAAATTTAGTTAATAAGTATTTTCCAAATTCAGTACTTGAAATTATATGTTCACATTCATCAGGTATTATAGAAACAGTACTTGTGTGGCTTTATATAGGTATATATTTAGTATTCTTATTCTATGTAATACAAACATTCTTTAGAAAGAAAAAATAACAGGCAACTGTTATTTTTGTTTTACTTTATTCTTAATTTTAGAGTTTTCATAATCAATAGTTTTTACTATTTTTTTAGTCCTATTAAATGGATTTTTAAATTCTTCATCACTATACCCATGTTGTTCTAAATAAGTCTTAAGAGTTACAACATTATACTCTTTTTCATCAAATTCTTCATCACCAATATATATTGCAACATTATCTTCATCTTTATCATATACATAAAAGAAATACTCAAGTCCATCAAACGTAATATTTTTATCAAATAAAATAGAACCACCATTTTCGTTAGTATAAACTTTTTTAAGTTTAAAATATTTACTATCAAACATTATAGTCACCTCTTAATAATTTTATGTTATCACACATGATAATATTTTTCAATTTAAATTTAGGTAAAAATAATTTATTCTTTAATTCTAAACTAAAACTCTTCTTAATATATTGTATAGGAGGACAATCTATGAAATATACTAACGTTAAAGAAGGGTTAACAAGTAGTGAAGTAGAAAGTAATAAAAATAAATATGGCACGAATGATTTAGGAAAAAAGAGTAGTAATAGTTTTATAAAGTTATTAATTGAATCTTTAGGAGATCCTATAATTAAAATTCTTCTTATAGCACTTGCTATAAAGGTTATATTTTTAATTAAATCATTTGATTGGTATGAAACAATAGGCATAGTAATAGCAATTTTTTTAGCCTCTTTTATCTCTTCTATCTCTGAATATGGAAGTGAAAAAGCATTTAATAGATTACAAGAAGAAGCTTCACTTATAAAGTGTAGGGTAAGAAGAGATGGTAAAATATTAGAAATATATGTAAATGAAATAGTTACAGGGGATATTGTACTACTATCTTCTGGTGAAAAAATACCTGCAGATGGGATATTACTAGAAGGAAGCGTTAGTGTTGATGAATCTATATTAAATGGTGAAGCAAAAGAAAAATATAAAAAATCATTAGTTAAAGAAGTAGTAAGTGAGAATACTCTTTACAGGGGGAGTATAGTATCTAGTGGTATTGGTGTAATGGTAGTAACTAATGTTGGAAAAAATACATTTTATGGGCGTCTTGCTGAAGAACTTAAAGAAAGTAGTCCGGAAACACCTTTAAAACTAAAACTTAGACATCTTGCAAAAATAATAAGTAGAATTGGATATATAGGCGCATTTTTAGTATTTTTTTCATATTTATTTTCAGTAGTAGTAATAAATAATAACTTTAATATAGATTTAATTATAAAAACATTAACTAATTTTCCTTTAATGTCAAGTTATGTATTATATGCACTTACTCTTTCTGTAACTATAATAGTTGTTTCAGTGCCAGAAGGACTACCTATGATGATAACACTTGTTCTTTCATCTAATACAAGAAGAATGCTTAAAGATAATGTATTAGTAAGAAAAATGATAGGAATAGAAACTTCTGGGAATATAAACATACTTTTTACAGATAAAACAGGTACCCTTACAAAAGGTAAATTAGAAGTAATTAGATTTGTAACTCCTACTTTAAAAGAATACGATTCATCATTAGAAATATCTAATAATAAAAAGTTATATGAATTAGTAAAAAAATCATTTATATTAAATAATGAAAGTGTTTATGAGGCTAATAGTGGAAAAATTATTGGAGGAAACATTACTGATAGGGCACTTATGGCTTTTATGAATGGTGAAAAAGATAATGATGAGGTAATAAAAAGAATACCATTTAATAGTAAAAATAAGTATTCAAAAGTATATTTAAAAAGTAAATTAAGTTTACTTAAGGGTGCGAGTGAAAAAGTAATACCAATGTGTAATTATTATTATGATGATAATTGTAATAAAAGATTACTTACAAATAGAAAACATATTTTAGATAAAATAAATTTAATAGAGAAAAAAGGAATTAGGGTATTGTGTTTTGCAGTAGCGATAAATAGTGAAAATTATATACTTTTAGGTTTTTCATATATAAAAGATGAAATAAGAACTGAAGCGACTGATGCAATAAAACTTGTTAATAACGCAGGTATAAGAACAATTATGATTACAGGTGATAATAAAGATACTGCGTATTCTATAGGATGTGAATTAGGTTTAGTTAATAATGATGATATAGTTATTACTAGTGATGAATTAAATAAAATGACTGATGAAGAGATTAAAAGAATAATACCTAAACTTAGGATAGTTGCAAGAAGTCTTCCTCAAGATAAAAGTAAACTCGTAAAATTATCTCAAGAATTAGGATATGTTGTAGGTATGACAGGAGATGGTGTAAATGATGCTCCTGCACTAAAAAAAGCAGATGTAGGATTTGCTATGGGTAGTGGAACAGAAATAGCAAAAGAAGCTAGTGATATAGTAATACTAAATGATAATTTTATGTCTATAACAAAAGCAATACTGTATGGAAGAACAATATTTAAAAGTATAAGAAAATTTATAATATTACAACTTACATCTAATATATGTGCATTATCATTATCTATAATTGGTCCTTTTATAGGAGTAAATACACCAGTAACAGTCATACAAATGCTTTGGATTAATATGGTTATGGATACATTATCAGGATTAGCATTTAGCTATGAACCAGCTCTTTTAGAATATATGTATGAACCACCCAAGAAAAGATGTGAAAATGTAATAAATAAATATATGATAAATGAAATATTAGTAACAGGAATATATTCAGCAGTATTATGTATATTATTTTTAAAAGTACCACTTTTCTATAATCTATATAGAAAAAGTGTGACAGATAAATATTTTATGACTGCATTTTTTGGGCTTTTAATATTTATAGATGTATTTAATGCATTTAATGCAAGAACATATAGGTTAAATTTATTATCTAACTTAAGAAAAAATAAAGTATTTATATTAATAATTACATTTATTATAGGAATGCAAATAATTATGATTTATTATGGAGGGCATTTATTTAGGACTTCAGGTCTTACCATAAGAGAATTAATAATAACTATTTTACTTGCATTTACTGTAATACCAGTAGATAATTTAAGAAAGTTAATAATGAGAATAAAAGGAATCAAAAGAGGCGTTTGATTCCTTTTCACATTATTTCACATAATTTTCCTCTATTTTTTTGTTACTTAAATATTATTATTGAAACATAGGAGGTGATAATAAGAGAAAATTTGATATAATATAAGAGGTGATTAAATATGTTTAATGTATGTTTGGTTGAAGATGAAAAGAATCTTAATGATTTAATCAAAACCTATTTAGAAAAAGCAAATTATAAAGTTATACAATGTTATAGTGGAAAAGAAACAATGGAAGTAGATGAAAAAATTCATCTATGGATACTTGATATAATGCTAGGAGATGACATCAGTGGATATGATATTATTAAACATATAAGAGAAACTGATGAAAAAGTTCCAATTATATTTACATCCGCAAGAGATCAAGATCTAGATAAGATTATAGGTCTAGAACTTGGTAGTGATGATTATATAACAAAACCATATTCTCCAAAAGAATTAATACTTAGAGTTAATAATATAATAAAAAGAGTATATAATGATACTTATGAAAAAATTACTTATGGAGATTATATAGTTGATGTAAATAAAAGAAGTGTTTTAGAATTCGATAAAGAAATAAATTTAACTACGTTAGAATTTGAATTACTAATATTACTATTAAATAATGAAGGAAAGTCTTTTTCAAGAGAAGAAATTTTAAATTCGGTGTGGAAAGAAGACTACTATGGAAACGATAGAGTTGTAGATGATTTAGTAAGAAGATTAAGAAGCAAAATGAAGAAGCTAAAAATTAATACAATATATGGATATGGATATAGATTATTATGAAGAAATTAAAAAGATATATTAAAAATCTAGATCTAAAAAGCCAATTATTATATTTAATAGCATTTTCACTTATTGTATCTTTTATCTCACTTGTTGTAATTCTTCCTAACTTACTCACTCCTTTCTATGAAAAGAATATTTATGAAGTGCTAAATCAATCTTTATCATTCATAGAGGGTAATACAAATATAACGAGTAGTAATGTTGCTTATATAATAAAAAATGACACTAACATTTACATTTCAAAAAACTTTACTGATTATTTTAAGAAGGAAGATGCAAATCTAATACTTAAAAATGCAAAAAATTCTAAAGGTAAATTCATCTTAAATAATCAAACATACTACTACAAAACTGCAAATAGAAACTTAGAAGTGGTAATCACTCTAACAGATGATTCATATATAACATCTCAAAGAAGGACATTTAGTTTAATCGGATTTCCTGTAATTTCCATTACTATATTCACAATTGCGCTTGTTTTAGTCGCATGGGGTAATATTCTTGTAAGTAAAATATCAAAGATTAAAGAAAAAGTCGCTAACTTAGATAATAGTAGTTACGATCACTCATGCAAATTTTGGATTAATGATGAATTAAATTCATTAATTAATTCAGCCGAATATATGAGAAAAGAAATTAATCTAAAGGAGGAATATAGGAATAATACTTTTCAAAATATATCTCATGAACTAAAAACTCCAATTTCAGTAATATCTGGGTATGTAGAAGCCGCACATGATGGAGTAATAACATATGAAAGTGCAATTGATACAATTGGAGATGAAATTAAAAATCTTTCTAAAGATGTTAATATGATACTTGAATTAAATAAAATTAATTATTTAAAAGAAACAAATGAACACAAAGACGAAACAGTCGATATAACTGACCTACTAACTGAACTTATAGAAAAGTATAAACTACAAAGAAGAGACGTTAAATGGGAACTTGATATAGGCAAAAAAAATGTTGTAAGAGGAACTTTAGAAATATGGAAAACCATAATTGATAATATGTTTGGAAACTTTGTCGTATATGCAGATTCCCTAATAAAAGTAACAATTAAAAATAATAAAATAATGTTTTACAATGATGGTGAAAAAATAGATGATGAACTCATAAATGATATTTTTACTCAATATAAAAAGGGTATAAAAGGAAAATTTGGTTTAGGACTATCAATTGTAAAGCAAAGTCTAAACTTATATAACTACAATATAAAAGCTATAAATAAAGAAAAAGGAGTACTATTTGAAATAAAATAGCACTTCTTTTATTTGCTTTTAATACAAAAATCTATTTACAAAAAATAAAAAATATAATATAATTATGGTTAGTCACGGAGTAGTACTCAAGAGGCTGAAG
>HF990811.1:0-11173 GCA_000436255.1 Clostridium sp. CAG:1193
GAAGTCTTGAAAATAAAGGAAAAAATGCTCTTTTATGTTCCGATAGTAACACCAAGCAACCCAGGATTTGTATCAATGGGTCAAAAACTAGGTAAGGTAAAGTTGTTTGATTATATTCATAAATTTGGTTTTGGAGAAAAAACAGGAATTGATTTAAATGGTGAAGGAAAGGGAATACTTTTTAATGTAGGTAAAGTAGGAGAAGTAGAACTTGCAACAACAGCATTTGGTCAAGGTGTATCAGTTACTCCTATACAACAAATAACAGCGGTAAGTGCTGCAATTAATGGTGGGCATTTATATAAGCCATATGTTGTAAAAAGAGTACTTGAACCAACAACTAATAGTGTTATTGTAGAAAATAATAAAACTTTAGTAAGAAATGTAATAAGTAAAAGTGCTAGTAAGGAAGTAAGAAGAGCTTTAGAAAGTGTAGTTGCAAATGGTACTGGAAGAAATGCATATATTGAAGGACATAGTGTTGGGGGAAAAACAGGAACTGCACAAAAAGTTAATAATGGAGTATATATGGTTGGGAATTATATAGTTTCTTTTATAGGTTTTACTCCGGTGGATAATCCTAAGGTAATTGTGTATGTTGCAATAGATAATCCAAAAGGGGTAACTCAATATGGTGGAACAGTATCCGCACCTGTTGCAAAATCGATACTTACTGATTGCATTAATATTTTAGGTATAGAGGAAGATGAGAATGTTATACCTAAGAATTATAATTGGAATGATACAAAATATTATACTGTTCCAAATGTAGTAGGATTGGATAAAAAAGATGCTATAAAAGAACTAAAAAACTTTACTATTACATATACTGGTAGTGGAAATATAGTAAAAGAACAAACTCCAAGTGAAGGTAGTAGGGTAAAATATGGTGGTAAAATAAGGCTTTTATTAGGGGAATAAATATACAAGATAAAAAAACATTTGAAAATAATAATATATATAGTATAATTATTAAATGGGAGATGGTATTAATGTTGATACTTGCAAAATCAGTATTATCAATTATGATTGGTTTTTTAGCATCATTATTTCTAGGTGTTATAATTGTACCAATACTAAGAAAAAAACATATTGAACAAAGGGTAAGTGTTTATTTAGAGGATGCTCATAAGAAAAAAGATGGTACACCTACTATGGGTGGAATAATATTTATATTAGGAGCATTTATATCTATTTTAGCTCTTTTATTGTTAAATAAAATTGAGTTTAGCCCTAATTTATTTATAGTTTTATTTGTATTCGTCAGTTATGCTTTAATTGGCTTTTTAGATGATTATTTGAGTATTAAAAGGGGCAGTAATTTAGGACTTACTGCTATTCAAAAAATAATACTTCAAACAATTGTGGCAATAGTATTTTTCTATATATATATGAATAGTGGACATGATCCGGTTCTTGAAATATATACTTTAAATATTAAAATAAATATGGGATGGTTCTTTGGAATATTCATATTATTTGTCTTATTAGGTGGATCTAATGCAGTTAATTTAACTGATGGATTAGATGGCCTTGCAGCGGGACTTTCTTTAATTGCATTTCTTGCAATGGGTATTATCTCATGGGGAAGTGGTTGGGTTGATGGATATGGTGATATTGCAATATTCTGTTTTGTAATAGTGGGATCTTTGCTTGCATTTTTAGTATTTAACTCATATCCTGCAAAAGTATTTATGGGAGATACTGGTTCTTTATCAATGGGTGCAACTCTTGCAACTGTTGCAATTATTACTGATCATGAAGTTACTTGGATTGTAGTAATGGGAGTATTTATTATAGAAACATTATCAGTAATTATACAAACTATTTCAGTAAAATTCTTTAATAAAAAAGTATTCTTAATGACACCATTACATCATCATTTTGAAAAACTTGGTTGGAAAGAAAATGATATAGTAAAAGCGTTTTGGGTAGTTGGATTTATATTATCTGCTGCTTGTATAGCGTTTGGAGTGTGGATTTAGTGAATAAAAAAAATATAGATTTACTCTTATTTATAGCAGTAATAGTGCTTTCTATATTTGGGACGATTATGATTTATTCTTCTTCAAGTATATGGGCAGAATATAAATTTAATGATCCATTTAAATATTTAAAAGCACAAACTATATTTTTAATTCTTGGAATAACAATAATGATTATAGTATCAAAAATACCTTATACGTACTATTTAGA
Source organism: Clostridium sp. CAG:1193 (assembly GCA_000436255.1). Classification (GTDB taxonomy): domain Bacteria; phylum Bacillota_I; class Bacilli_A; order RF39; family UBA660; genus CAG-1193. The sequence goes on from HF990811.1 coordinate 2,197, forward strand.
TAAAGCAAATGTCTTTTTATTCATTTGCTTTTTTCTTTTAATATTAGTAATAATACCAGGAATTGGAACAGTAAGAAATGGTAGTAGAAGCTGGTTTGGTATTGGAGGATTTGGTGTACAGCCTAGTGAAGCAATGAAACTTGCTTTAATAATTTTTGCATCTAAATATTTAAGTAAAAATAATAAATATATAAAAAGTATAAAAAAATGTATAATTCCTATATTGTCTCTTACATTATTAGTTTTTTGTCTTATTATGTTAGAACCGGATTTTGGTACAGGTGTAATTATAGTTATGTCTGTAATAGGGCTTTTATTTATAGCAGGAGTCAATATGAAGTTTTTCTTAGTACTATTTATATTTGGAGTAATAGGTGCGACTGGTTTAATAGTAATTGCACCATATAGACTTCAAAGAATATTATCTTTTCTAAATCCTTGGTTAGATCCTTTAGGTAGTGGATTTCAAGCAATACAAAGCCTATTTGCAATTGGACCAGGAGGATTACTTGGCCTTGGACTTGGTAATTCTATACAAAAACAATTTTATTTGCCAGAACCACAAACAGATTTTATATTTGCAATAATTAGTGAAGAGTTAGGATTCCTTGGTATATTAATTGTATCTTCATTATTTTTACTAATTATTTATAGAGGCATTAGAATATCAATTAATTCAAAAGATTTATTTTCTAAATATTTATCATTTGGAATAATATTTCAATTATCATTTCAAGCAATACTTAATTTAATGGTAGTAGTGGGTTTAGTGCCTATTACTGGAGTAACATTACCATTCTTATCCTATGGTGGAAGTAGCTTACTTATAAGTATGGCTAGTATGGGAATTATTTTAAATATATCTAGATATCAAAAATAGTATGATATAATTAAATACTTAAATTTTAATAGGCACTATCTTAAGATAAGTGCTATTTTTATTATTTGAAAAAGAGTAAGTTATTAAAAGATAATAATAAGTTATGTGATATAATACATAAAGAGGTAAATTATGAACATAAATGAATTTGATAACAAAATACTTATAATTAATGATTATGAAAAAAAATCTATTTTAAAAAGAATTAATAAACTTGTTGATATAAAGTTAATTACACTTACTGAACTTAAAAAGAAATATATTTATGACTATGATTATAAGAGCATACTTTATGTATCAAAAAAATATAACTATATACCAAGTATAGCAAAAAAATATATTGAAAATACATATTTTATTAATGATGAATATTCTTCAGAGAAAATAAATTTTTTAAGAGAAATAAAAAATGATTTAATAAGTAATAATTTGTTAATAGAAGATAAAATGTTTAAATCTTTTTTACATGATAAAGATATAGTTTTATATAATTTAAAATATATAGATAAGTATTACTTAAATATAATAGATGAAATAAGTAAATATAATAATGTAACTATATATAATGATTTAAAAGAATCCAGTAAAAAAGAATTATATAAATGTAATAATAGTGAAGATGAAATATCTTTTGTCTCTGCTAAAATATGTGAACTTATAAATAATGGGGTTAATATTAATAAGATAAAACTTGCAAATGTTAAAGATGATTATGTATATATAATAAAAAAGATGTTTAAATTATTTAATATTCCAATTAATATTAAAAGTATGGAATCTATAAAATCAACTTTAATAGTAAAAGAATTTAAAAGTAGGTATAACGATAATATTAGTGATGTAATGGATTATATAAAAGGTTTAGTTACTAATAAATATGAAGAATATATATATATAAGTATTCTTGATGTAGTAAATAAATATAGAGATGCTTGTTATTTAGATGTCAAAGAAATATTATTTAATGATATAGATAATATAAAAATTAAAACTGATGAACTTAAAAATGCAGTTAATATTATAGACTTTAATATGGGATTAATAAATGATGACGATTATGTTTTTTTAATTAATTTTAATGAAGGTGTAATACCAATAAACAATAAAGATGAAGATTATTTAAGTGATATAGAAAAATACAATTTAAATCTAAATACATCTTATATGTTAAATAAAAAGTTAAAAGAAGAAGTTATTGATACAATTAAAAATACAAAAAATTTAGTTGTTACTTATTCATTATATAAAGATAGTAATAGAATATATATATCAGGAGCATATAATGAAAATTTATTTGATATAAAAGAAAGAGTTATAAGTTATAATTATTCAAATAACTATAACAAATTAAAATTACTTAGTGAGAAAGATGATAATAATAAATTTGGAACTATAAGTGATGATTTAATAAAATTAATAAGTCATTATAACAATGAACCATATTTAACTTATGATAATAAATATAAACAAATAAAAAATAGTAGTATTGCTAATTATTTTAAGGATGGATTAACTCTATCTTATAGTACAATTAATACTTATTATTTGTGTTCATTTAGATATTATTTAGATAATGTATTAAGAGTAAATAAATATGAAAAAAACTTTGATGCTGTTTTAGGTAGTATTTTTCATAAGATATTATCTGAATGCTTTATAGATGAAAATTACGATATAATTAAAAATTATAACCTTGCAATCAAAGAATCAACCTATGAATTTGATTTAAGTGAAAAATTCTTTTTAGAAAATTTAAAAGATGAATTAATACTTATCATTGATACTATAAAAGAGCAATTAAAATATACATCACTAAAAAAATCTATGTATGAAAAAGAAATAAGAGTTAATATAAATTCTAATGCAAAAGTAACATTTAAAGGTTTTGTTGATAAAATACTTTATGAGAAAATAGATGGAAGTACTATTGCAGTAATAATAGATTATAAAACTGGTAATCCAACACTTAATTTAAATAACTCAATATATGGGATAGATATGCAGTTACCAATATACGTATATTTAGTTAAAAATGAGATTAAAGATGTAAGAATAGGTGGGTTTTATTTACAAAAAATATTAAGTAATATAACTGATGCTAATGAAAGAAAATCTTCATTAAAATTACAAGGCTATTCAAACGAAGACATTGGTATTCTTGAAAAAGTAGATTCATCTTATGAAAACTCTAAAGTTATTAAAAGTTTAAAAACTACACAAAATGGTTTTTATAGTTATTCAAAAATAATTACTGATAAACAAATAGATATGTTATATAAAATAGTAGATAATAAAATAAATGAAGCTAGTAATAATATATTAAATGGACGCTTTTCTATAAATCCAAAACAAATCGAAGATAATTTATTAGGGTGTTCATACTGCAAATATAAAGATATTTGTTATATGACATCAAAAGATATTGTTAATTTAAAGAAAATTAACGATGTATTTAGTGAGGTGGAATAATGCCTAAATGGACTAAAGAACAAACTGAAGCAATAGTTAAAAGTGGAGAGAATATTATAGTTTCTGCGGGTGCAGGAAGTGGTAAAACGGCAGTATTATCTGAAAGAGTACTTAATAAAATAGAAAATAACATTCATATTAATGAATTATTAATATTAACGTTTACAAGAGCAGCAGCAGATGAAATGAAAGATAGAATTAGAAAAAAAATCGAAAAAAATGCTGATTTAACTAATGAACTTGATTTAATCTCATCTTCATATATAACTACATTTGATTCATTTGCATTATCAGTTGTAAAAAAATATCATTACTTATTAAATATAGACGAAGATATAAGTATAACAGATGATGTAGTAGTAAAAATACAAAATAAAAAAATATTAGATAAAATATTTTTAGAATCATATGAAAATATTAATTTTCAAAAATTAATAAAAAAATATTGCGTTAAAAGTGATAAAATCCTAAGGGATAATATACTTTCTTTAGCGCTTAAAATAGATGGACTAGCTGATCCTTTTGGTTTTATAGATGATATATATAATAATTATTTTACTGATAATAATATAAATAAAATAATCTCATCTTATAATGATATGATAAATGATTTAAAAGATGCAATTATTTTAGAAATTAAAAATATGAGTTTATATTTTGATGGGGGGTATATTGAAAAAGTTAATGAGTCTATTTTTAATATATTAAATGCTAGTTGTTATGATTTACATCTATTTACTACAATTAAAATCCCACCTGTACCAAGAGGGTCTAGTGAAGAAGCAAAATGTGCAAAAGAAAAACTTAAAACAGCAGTTGATAAACTATTAACTTATGCATCTTACGGAACAATTGATGAGATTAAAAATGATATTTTAAGCTCTAAGGAAATAGTATTTACAATACTAGATATAATAAAAAAATATTTAGATGAAACTAGTAAATATAAGATGGATAATAATATATATACATTTAATGATATAGCAAAACTGTCAATAAAAATATTAAAAGAACATGATTCAGTAAAAGAAGAATTAAAGCATTCATTTAAAGAAATAATGATAGATGAATATCAAGATACTAACGATATACAAGAAACATTTATACGTATGATAGCAAATAATAATGTATATATGGTTGGCGATATAAAACAATCTATATATCGTTTTAGAGGATCTAACCCAGATATATTTAAAGAAAAGTATAATAACTATTCAAATAATATTAACGGGTATAAAATAGATTTAATAAAAAACTTCAGATCAAGAAATGAAGTTCTTGATAATATTAATAAAATATTTTCTTTAATAATGGATTATGATTTAGGTGGTGCAGAATACTATCTAACACATCAAATGGTTTATGGAAATACATTATATGATACAAATAAAGTAGATAATTTTAATTATAATTTTAAGGTTTTTGAGTATCTAAATAATCCTAAGGAAAGTGGTTTTTCAAATATAGAAATTGAAATATTTAAAATAGCAAATGATATTAAAGAGAAATTAAATAATAATTTTGAAGTATTTGATAAAGATAAAGGGAATTTAAGAAAAGCAACTTATAGTGATTTTGTTATAATTCTTGATAGAAGTAAATACTTTGATGATTTTAAAAGAATATTTGAATATCTTGATATACCACTTACAATATTAAAAGATGGAAAATTAAATGCTAATACTGATATTTTATTAATTAAAAATTTAGTTGATTTTATAATAAAAATTAACAAAAAAGAATATGATATATGTTTTAAATATGATTTTATAAGTATAGCAAGAAGTTTCTTATATGAATATAGTGATGATGAAATATTTGAAATTATTACAAATAATAAAATAAAAGAAACAGATATATATAAAGACTTAAGTATACTTAGTGATAAAATAAATGGAAGCACAAGTAGTTTAATATTTGAAGAAATACTTGATATAACAGATTTTTATAATAAACTTAATAAAATAGGAGATTATGAAGAAGTTAATGTAAGACTTAAAACTATATCATCATTATCCTCATCACTTGGAAACTTATCATTTTCTATAATAGATTTTAAGAATTATTTAGATGATATAACTTTAAATGATGAAGATATTAAGTATACAACATATAAAAAAGAAGGAAATTCAGTAAAAATATTAACTATACATAAATCAAAAGGATTAGAATACCCAATATGTTATTTTGCAGATTTAGATCATGAATTTAATACGCGAGAATTAAAAGATAAATTTATTATTGATAAAAAATATGGTTTAATAGTACCTACAGATATGGAAAGTGTAGATAATAGTTTATTAAAAGAATTATACAAATATGATTTTAAGAAAGAAGAAATAGGAGAAAAAATAAGATTATTTTATGTAGCACTTACAAGAGCAAGAGAGCAAATAATAATTGTATTACCTAAAAAAGATACACAAATGCTTGAAAAAGATGATAAAGGTACTATAGAAAGAATAAGAAGACTATCATTTAACAAGTTATCTAGTTTTATTTATTCAATCAAAGATTATTTAACAAGTTATTTTATAGATGTAAATGTAAATGAGTTACATTTAACAAAAAATTATTTGTATCCTAAAACTATTAAGAAAAATGAATTATTAAATGAAAAAGATAGTATAGATGTTCATGAAATAAATATAGAAAATGAAATAATAGAAGAAAAACATTATTCAAAAGATTTAGGTACTCTTTTTACAAAAGAAGAGGTTAGATTAATGAAATTTGGTACTTTAGTACATGAAACACTAGAACTCCTAGATTTAAAAAATAAAAATTTAGAAATTATAGAAGATAATTTTATAAAAAGTAAAATAAATAAATTTTTAGAGAATAATTTATTTAAAAATATTAAAGATGCAAAAATATATAAAGAATATGAATTTATGTATGAAGATGATGATATTTATCATGGTATTATAGATTTAATGCTTGAATATAATGATCATATTGATATAATTGATTATAAGCTAAAAAATATAACAGATATAAATTATAAAAAACAACTTGGTGGATATAAAAAATATATAGAAAGTATATCTAATAAGAAAGTTAATACATACTTATATTCTATATTAGATGAGAATGTAACCAAAGTTGATTAATAAAAATATCTAGGTATAAATAATTAGTAAAAGTGTCATTAAATTGACATTTTTTTCTTAAAATGATTAATTTACATATTGATATGTGCGTGCTATAATATATGTGTAATAGTAGGTGATTGTATGAGTAAGATACTCGTTAATGGCATCCTTAAAGATATATATATTGGCATTGATGAAGATGAAATTGAAAAAGCTATAGTAAATGAGGATACTATTGATCTAAATGATATAGTTAAGTCAGTAGAGAATTATGAGAAGACTAGAAAGAATAAATGATTTTTTAAACCTCATAAAAGAAATAGCCAAAAGTAATATAGAAGTAGATGCAAACCTAGTTTATTCAAACTTAATAATGTTAGACTCAGTATGTGAACCTATTAGTAATTATTTTGATATATGGATTGAAAGATTTAAAGATTATAAGAATATAGATGTGTTTGTTAGTAATAATAACCCTTGCTTTTGTGAATTTATAAATGAAAGTGGAAATGTTAATGCATATTTTAAATTAAAAATATATATACCACTTAATAAAAAACATATATATAAAGGGGTAAATAATATATTTGATTATTTATCATCAAATAATATTTATCATGAAAGTAAAGTTTCTAATAAAACAAGATTTGATGATGTAGTAATAAGACTTGAAAATATTGAAGATTTAAATAAATTATTAACTTTTATTAATAATGATGATTATATAAAAGATGGACTTATCCTACCTAATCCTTTTGCATTTATCTATAATAATATTGCAATAACATGGGATGGGGATGAGTCTTATAATATGAATGTATCTTATTTTATATCCGAATATATAAATGAACTTAAAAGTAATGATAAATTAGATACAACTTCATATAATGAATTTTATAAATACGTTTGTGATAAATATAATGATATTTTTGTGTATGGAAAAGAAATATCATTATTTGCAATTAAAAGAAAAATGGAAAATATGATTACTGAACTTACTAATTGTTGTGATATGACAAGAATATTAATATCTGCACTTGATCCATACCAAGATATAAATAATTTTTATAAAAGATATTTAATTTCTACTGATTTAGACCATATAGATGAACTTAAAAATAATATAAGCACTTTACTTCAAAAAGAAGTATGTAATAAAAGTAATATTGAAGAAGATGAAACTATTAATTATGCGTGTGTGAAGATGTGCCAAACTAATGGATTAAGATTTACTTTTGATAAATTTAAATATTTTATACAAACTGGTGATTATAGGATATTTAATAGAAAAGGAAATATAAGAAAAATAATAATGAATGCGAATATTACTCCTGCTGTATTAAATAATTTTGTAAAAAATGAGGCTAAAAAAGCATTAATGGATGCTTCTTTTGCAACTATAATAAAATATGGAGAGAATCAGTTACTTGCATCTTTAGTAAAATCTAGTAATCATGATTATTCACTTTTTACTAATAGTGAGGGTGTAAGGGATAACTTAATTGATATTATGGGTAGTGATAGTATCGATGATGTAATTGATGATGTATTATTAGAAAAAGGGTATTTCATTTTATATAATGAAGATAGGTATTCATCATATGTTTCATTAATAAAAAATATAATTAAAAATAATAAATAAGTACATTTGGTTATAAATGTGCTTTTTATATGGTATAATCGTATGAGGTGATTATTATGCTTAAGGAAAAATTGTTACTTTTACCTAATAAACCAGGTTGTTATCTTATGAAAGATAAGAATGGTGTAATTATATATGTTGGTAAAGCTAAAAACTTAAAAAATAGAGTAAATTCATATTTTAAAAGTAGTCATACTGGTAAAACTGCTGTTTTAGTTAGTAATGTAGTTGATTTTGAATATATTATAACTAATTCAGAATTAGAATCTTTATTGCTTGAAATTAATTTAATTAAAAAATATAATCCTAAGTATAATATATTACTTAAAGATGATAAGAGTTATCCCTATATTGAAATAACTAATGAAAAAGTTCCAAGACTTATAATTGTACGTCCTTCTAAATTAAAAAGAAAAGATGCTAAATTATATGGACCATATCCAAATGTAACTGCAGCAAGAAAAACTATTGAACTTTTAAATAGATTGTATCCATTAAAGAAATGTAAAAACATGCCTAAAAAAGAGTGTTTGTATTATCATATTGGTGAATGTTTGGGTTACTGCATTAATAAGATTGATGATGACGTTGTTAAACAAATGGTTGATGAAATTACCCGTTTTTTAAAAGGCGATGATAAAGTAATTTTAGATAAACTTGATAAAGAAATGAATTTATGTATAGAAAAACTTAATTTTGAGAAAGCGAAAGAATTAAATGAACTTAAGAATTTCATTAATATTACATTAAAAAGTCAATTAATAGACTTAAATGATAATATAGATAGAGATATTTTTGGCTATGCAGTATATAAAGGATATATATGTGTACAGGTATTATTCTTAAGAGGGGGAAAACTTACTCAAAGAGAGTCTAGCATATATCCGATAA
>HF990811.1:11194-26104 GCA_000436255.1 Clostridium sp. CAG:1193
ATATATCCGATAATTATGGATGAAGTTGATGATTTAACACTATTTATATCTAATTTTTATGATTTAAATAATATAAAACCAAAAGAAATTTTAGTACCTAGTATAATAGATGAAGATTTAATAAAAGATGTACTTAATATAAATGTATATAAACCTGTTAAGGGTAAGAAAAAAGAACTTATAGAAATGGCTAATAAAAATGCATTAAATTCATTAAAAGAAAAATTTGAACTTGTAAAAGCATCTGATGAGAAAGCTCTTAGTGCATGCACTGAATTAAAAGATTTATTAAAAATAGAAAGTGCAAATAAAATAGAAGCATTTGATAATTCACACTTGTTTGGCTCATATTCAGTAAGCGGTATGATAACATTTACATTAGGACTTCCTGATAAATCTAATTATAGAAAATATAAAATAACAAGTTCTCATCATGATGATTTTCATGTAATGAAAGAGGTAATATATAGAAGATATTATAGGGTACTTATGGATAATTTAGAAAAACCGGATTTAATAATAGTAGATGGTGGTAAAGCACAAATAACGGCAGCAACTGAAGTACTTAATTCACTTAATTTAAATATTCCGGTGTGTGGTCTTGTAAAAAATGATAAACATAAAACAAGTGACATACTTTATAATGATAAAATATATGATATAGATAGAACGTCTAATTTATTTCATATGTTAGAAAGAATACAGGATGAAGTACATAATTATACTATAAGTTATCATAAAAATATAAGAAGTAAAGGTGCTTTAGCAAGTATACTTGATAATGTAGATGGAATAGGTGAAAAAAGAAAAAATGAATTGTTAAAGAAATACAAAACAATAAATAAAATGAAAGAAGCAACAGTTTTAGAATTGAGTGAAATATTACCTATGAACGTTGCAAAAGAATTTCATGAGTTTTTAAAGGAGAATAATTTTGAAAAATAAAATAGGAGTATTTGATTCTGGGGTAGGAGGACTTACAGTTTTAAAGGAAATATATAAGCATTATCCAAATGAAGATTATATTTATATTGGAGATAATAAAAATTTACCATATGGTGAAAAAACTAAAGAACAATTACTTATGTATGCTTCAAAAATATTTGATTACTTTATAAAAGAAAAAGTAAATATTGTAGTAATTGCATGTAATACTATGTGTTCAAATGTTTTTAGCGAGCTTACAAATAAGTATAAAAATGTTAATATAATAGGTGTATTAGATGCAACTGTAGATAGTTTTATAAAGAAAAATAAAAGTAATGTTTTAGTAATAGGTACAACAGCTACAATTAAATCAAATATATATGAGAAAAAAATTAAAAGTATTAATAGTAATATAAATGTCTATAGTTTACCTACACCTAAATTAGTACCTTTAATAGAAAATATGGAAGATGTAAAAGATACTATAGATGAATATTTAAAACCTTATGATAATATTGATTCAATTATTTTAGGATGCACGCATTATAAATTAATTGATAAATATATAAATAAAAATATTAAATTAATAAATAGTAGTGATGGGGTAGTAAGTAAATTAAAAGAATATATTAATACTGATAGTAAAAAAGGAAGTATAAAAATATATACTACCGGTGCATTAAATGAATTTAATATATTATGTAATAAAATTATGAATATGAATGCAGAATTTATTGAACTATAGTGGACAGATATATTGGTTAAATTTAATAATACGAAATTATACAAAAGAAGTGAAACACTATATAAAAAATATATAGATGGTTCTTTAAATGCAAAAATAAAAAATAGATGCTGTAATTTTTTACTACTAAAAAATGCAGGCAATATAAAAACTAAAGAGAAATCTTTAGTTTTTATTCATCTAAAATAACATTTTCTTTTTCTATTAAATCTCTAAATTTTTCTTTGAATATTGGTTTATATTTTTTTATAACGTCTGGATATACTGTATCACAATTACATAATGCTAGCCAGAAATGTTTAATACTTATTACATTTGTATTATCAAATATTGCATATGAGAATGCTTTAGTTAGAAATACAAAGCATATATCTGGGTATCTTGATGCTGATTCGAAAACTCTATTGTATTCAATTGTAAGATCTACTATAAATGTCATAATAGTTTCTTTAACAAAATTTGTATAATTCATTTTTACATTTGTTTGTGCCTCTATTTTTGGAAGAGATCCCATAAGTATTTTTATGGTTGCATCTTTATCTGGTTCACATACTTCTATTTTTTGAAGTCTTCTTAAAAATGCTTTGTCTTTAACTATGTAATAATCATATTCATCACTTGTAGTAGCACCAATCATTTTAATGTTTCCTCTTGCAAGAGCTGGCTTTAAAATATTTGCAAAATCTAATCCACCCTGTGTTTTATTACCAATAAGGGTATGAGTCTCATCTATAAATAATATTACTTTATTCATAGCTTCTAACTCTTTAACTAATATTTGAAGTTTCATATCAGTGTTTCCACTTTCATCAGAAATATTGCCGACAAGTGCAGCAGTATCTATTTTTAATATAGTATAACCTTTTAATGCATCTGGGACCATATTATTTTGTATTCTCCATGCAAGACCTTCAACTATAGCAGTTTTACCAATACCAGGTTTACCAACTAATATAGGAGACTTTTCTGGAGTAAAAAGAATAAGCATCATTTCTTTTAATTCTTTATCTCTTGCAATAGATGGATCTGTGTAATATGTTTTTTTGGTTAAATCAGTTGCATATCTTTCTATTAAAGAAAAATTATATCCGGTATTAGTTTTAGTTTCACTAACATCTATAAAATCATCCATTTATATCACATCCTATCAACAAAACAAGTATACCAGAAAAATAATATATATTCAACTTGAATAACGCTAAAATATTATATATAATTAATGTGGTGATACTGTGCAAAGATATGTGGTAGATGAAAATTTAAAATTAGATAAAAAAGATATTAATCATATTATTAATGTAATGCGTTTAAATGTAAATGATCAAATTAAACTTATTAATAACGGAACTATTTATGATGCAATAATTACTAAAATAGAAAAAAATAATGTTTTGTATGAAATAATAAAAAAAGAAGAATCAAAAAGTTTAAAAGATTATAAAGTTATAATCGCATGTTCAATTATTAAAGAACAAAAGATGGATTATTTACTTCAAAAAGCTACTGAACTTGGTGCAGATGAAATAATACCTATAATAAGTGAAAGGACTATAGTTAAAGTTAAACAAGCATCATCTAAAATAGATAGGTGGAATAGAATAATAAAAGAAAGTGTAGAGCAGTGTCACAGAGTTAGTATACCTATAATAAAAGATATAATTAGTTTAAAAGAATTATCTAATTTAGAATATTCATTAAAAATATTATGTAATACTAATGAAAAGTCTAAAAATATTAAAAAAGTGTTACAAGATAGTAAAAAACGTGATACAATAATTATAGTAGTTGGACCTGAAGGAGGGTTTACTGATAGTGAGATTAATTATTTAGAAAATAGTGGATTTATCAGTACTTCGTTAGGTGAAAACATACTAAGGGCAGAAACTGTTCCTTTGTATGTACTTAGTGTAATAAATTATGAATTTATGGGTGATTAAAATGTTTGATAAAATTGTTAATTATTTTTCTAGTTTAAATGGTGCGGGTCAAGCACTATTCGTTGTTGGAATACTTTTAGTTGTTACTTTTATAATACTTTTAATAGTGGTATTTAAACCTGAGAAAAAGCCTAAGAAGATATATGGAGAAAATAAAGTTGTTGAAGAAGAAAATACAGTTTTAGAAAAATTAAAAGATATTAATAATGTAAGTGTGGATGATATTAACTTAGATAACAGCAGGACTAAAAATCTAAAATCAATTGTCGATGAACTTAAAAGTCTTGAAAATAATCCAACATCTTATTATGATATGATAGAAAAGTATGAAGATGAGCAAGAAAATACAGCAGTAATAAGTGTTAGTGAATTATTAAGAGCAAAAGATGCATATAATCATTCGCAAACTCTAATTAGAAGAAATGTAGCACCAAAAAAAGAAGTATCTGAACCAGTTTCTATAGAACCACAAGTTTCTTTCCAGCACAAACAAACTTATAAAGAAGAATATTTATTCGAAGAAGATACTGCACCTATAAAGAAAATACAAATAACAGAAGAGAAAAAATACACACCATCAAAAGAAATATTTTCATCAGTATTTAGTGATGGTGCAAGTTCAAAAGATCATAATGATGAAAAAAATAATAATGAAAAGTTTTTAAGTACTTTAAAAGAGTTTAGAAATAATCTATAATACATATAGATTATTTTTTTGAGGTGAAGTATGAAAGTATCAATATATACACTTGGTTGTAAAGTAAATTTATACGAAAGTGAAGTTATAATAAATGAATTTAAGAAAAAAGGTTATGAAATTGTACCATTTGAAAGTAAAAGTGATATATGCATTATAAATACATGTACAGTAACAAATACCAGTGATAAAAAAAGTAGAAATATAATAAGACAAGCAGTAAAGAATAATCCAAATGCAGTTATTGTTGTAATGGGTTGTTATAGTCAAATTAGAAGTGAAGATATTAAGAATATAGATGGTGTTGATATAATAATTGGAAACACTAATAAATCTAGAGTAGTATTACTAGTAGAAGAATATTTAAAGAATAAAAAAAGTATAAATAAGATTGAAGATATTATGCACACTACTTTTGAACCTATGGAACTTGATAGTTTTGAAACAAGAACAAGGGCATTTGTTAAAGTGCAAGATGGCTGTAATAATTTTTGCTCATACTGCATTATTCCGTATACTAGGGGAAATATTAGAAGTAAAGAAAAAGAAGATGTAGTAAATGAAATAAAATGTTTAGTTAAAAATAATTATAAAGAAGTAGTTTTAACAGGTATACATACAGGACATTATGGTAAAGATAGATATGATTATGATTTTAGTGATTTATTAAGTGAATTATGTAAAATAGATGGTCTTGAAAGAATTAGAATATCATCAATTGAAATAACTGAACTTGATGATAAATTTATAAATACTTTAAGAAAAAATGAGAAAATAGTAAATCATATACATATTCCATTACAATCTGGATGTGATAAAACTTTAAAGGAAATGAATAGAAAATATGATACAAAGTATTATAAAAGCAAAATAGATGAAATAAGAAAAATAAGACCAGGTATATCTATTACAACAGATTTAATAGTAGGATTCCCAAATGAGACTATAGAAGATTTTAATAAAACTTATGAATTTTTAAAAGAGATAAATTTCTCTAAAATACATGTATTTCCATATTCAAGAAGAAAAGGTACACCAGCAGATTTAATGGATAATCAAGTAGATGAAAAAACAAAAAAAGAAAGAGTAAAAAAAGTATTAGAATTATCACGCACTCTTGAAGAAAAATACATGAATGAGTTTTTAAATAAAGATGTGGAAGTACTTATAGAAAAATATGAAGATGGAATAATCACTGGACATACAGGAAACTATATACAAGTTAAATTAAAAGGAGATATTTCTGATATAAATAAAATTGTAAAAATACATATAGAAAGATTAGAGTACCCATTCATTATTGGTAGTAAACTAACTAAATAATAAAATATATTTATCTGTGTGAATAATCTTACAAGAATATATACAAAAGATAAACTGATGCAGATAAATTTAATTATAGTAGGTAAACTAAGTAATTTAACATTTACAACTAAAGCTTAATAAAAATGAGTTAGATAGTAACTCATTTTCTTTTGTAAAATGATGTAAAAAAGAAATTTTTTTTATATATGAAATTAAGATTGTTGGTATAATAAAAATGGTGATGTTATGAAAAAGACTAAAATAATATGTACTGCTGGTCCAGCATGTAATGATTATGATATTTTACTTGATATGGCTAAGAATGGAATGGACGTAATACGAATAAATTTATCACATGCAACTCACTCTTTTGCAGAAGAAATAGTAAGTAAAATTAGAAAAATTAATAAAGAATTTGATTTTAATATCGGTATTCTTTTTGATACTAAAGGTCCAGAAGTAAGAGTTGGTAAATTTAAAGATGGATTCATTAAATTAGAAAGTGGAGAAGAAGTAATCCTTACTCCAAAAGAAGTTAGTGGAGACGATTATAAAATTAATATAAGTGAGAGAAACTTATATTTAGATCTTGATATAGATAGTACTATATTAATTGATAATGGAAATATAGAACTTAAGGTAATAGGAATAAATAATGAGGATATTATGGCACGTGTAATACACGGTGGCATTTTAAAAGATAATAAAAATATAAATGTTAAAGATGTTGATTTGAGTGTTGACTTTTTATCCATTGCTGATAAAAATGATATTTTATTCGCATCTAAATTAAATGCTGATTTTATATCTTTATCTTTTGTAAGAAGTGCTAATGATATACTTGATGTAAATGATATGCTAATTGCAGATAAGAATGAACATACTCAAATTATAAGTAAAATTGAAAATAAAAGTGCACTTGAAGATTTAGATAATATTATTAAAGTGAGTGATGGAATAATTGTTGCAAGAGGGGATTTGGGAGTTGAAATAGAACTTACTAAATTACCATGTGTAGCTAAAGATATTATAAAAAGATCAAAAGATAAAAATAAAATATGTATTGTATCTACAGATATGTTATCTTCAATGGAAGAAAAAGAGAAACCTACTAGATCTGAAGTTTGTGATATAGCGTCTTTTATATTTGACGGAGTAGATGCTTTTACATTAAGTGGTGAGACTGCTATTGGAAAATATCCAGTATTATCTACTAAAGTAATGAGTGATATAATTAAAGAAACAGAAGCACATGTAGATTATAAGCAAGAATTAAAGTGCATAAATAATAAAAATGTAGATAATACAACTGTGTTAGCGTATACTGCAAGTAATATTTCAAATACTATTGATATAAAAGCAATAATTGTATTTACTGTTAGTGGTTATACAGCAAGGAAATTAAGCAACTATAAACCAAATTGCCCAGTAATTGCGGTTGTATCAGATAAAGAGGCTGCAAAAAGTTTATCACTTAATTTTGGAATTAAGAGTGTTGTTTCAAAGAAATTTAATAATGCTGATGATATAATGGAACTAGGTTTAAAAGTAGCTAAGGAGAATCTTGATTTAAATCGTGAAGATAAAATAATAATAATGGGTGGTTTTCCTACTAGAAAATCAAGAAGTACTAATTTTATTAAAATTGAAGAGATATAAAACTTCTTATTGAAGTTTTTTTAATTTTGTATTTATTTTTATATTTAAAAATGCTATTATAATATATGTAGAATAAAGGGTGATACTATGTATAATTTAGGTAATCAATTTGTATTTGATAATAAGCGTGCGAATATGAATTCTGCATGTGTATTAAAAGGAGCTAATTATAGAATTAGTATTTTAACTGAAAGACTTGTAAGAATAGAATATAATAAAAAAGGTATTTTTGTAGATGTTCCTTCACAATTTGCATTGTCTAGAGATTTTGGTATACCTAAATTTGATGTAAATCAAGATAGTAAATACATGGAAGTAACTACAAAATATTTTAAATTGACATATCAAAAAGAATCACCAATTACATCAAGTAATTTAAAAATATATGTAAATGATACTGATAGTATTTGGTATTATGGTAATCCAGAAGCAAGATGTAATGAGGCTTCATTTACTGCCTTTGATGAAGATATTAAAAGAAAATTTACAAAAGGTTTATATTCAAGAGAAGGATTTGCTAGCTTTGATGATTCAAAAAGTTTATTAATAGATATAAGTGGCAATTTTGCTAAAAGACCAGTTGATGGCGTTGATATATATGTTTTTATTTATAAAGATGATTTTTCTTTAGCACTTAAAGATTACTTTAGTTTAACAGGTAAACCTTTATTAATACCAAGATATGCGCTTGGTAATTGGTGGAGTAAAAATTGTGCTTATACGGAGTCTACTCTTAATAAGATGTTTAATAGATTTATAAGAGATGAAATACCTATATCAGTCCTTCTTTTAGATGAAATGTGGCATATTACAGAAGGTAAATATAAAACGGGTTATACATTTGAAAAAAAATTAATTAATGCACCAGATAAATTAATTTCTGATATGCATAAAAGGGGGGTTCGAGTAGGTGTTAATATAAATCCAATTGAAGGTATTTATCCTCATGAAGAGGCATATAGTAAAATAATTGAATATGTAAAAATACCAGGTAATAAAATAATTGGTTTTGCACCTTTTAATCCACAGTTTTTAGATATATTTATGAAATTACTTCTTCATCCACTTGAGAATATTGGAATAGATTTCTTCTGGTTAGATTATCCAATTAAAGAGGCTTTATCTCAATATATTTTAACTCATTATATGTACTTGGATTCAGGAAGATTAGAAAGAAAAAGAAATATGCTTTTAAGTAAAAATCCATCCATATGTGCACATAGATATGGTATCCTTGATACAGGACGTACTAATGTAAGTTTTGATACGTTAAAGATGTTACCTTATATAAATGTAAGTGCATCTAATATTGGTGTATCTTGGTGGAGTAGTAGTATAGGTGGATATACAGGTGGTATGGAAGATGCCGAATTATATTTAAGAAGTGTTGAATTAGGATGTTTTAGTCCAATATTTAGAATATCGGTTGATGGTGGGAGATATTATAAAAGAGAACCATGGAAATGGGATGTAAAAACATTTGAGATAGTAAAAGATTATATGAGATTAAGACATAGATTAGTTCCGTATATATATTCAGAGGCTTATAAATATTATGAAAGTGGTATAACGTTAATTAGACCTTTATATCATACAAATAAAGAAATGTTTTTTGATCCGTTATACAAAAATGAATACTATTTTGGCCCTTCATTACTAATATCACCACTAACTGATAAAAAAGATCCACTTATGAATAGAGTAGTTCATAAATTCTATTTACCAGAAGGTACTTGGTATGATTTTAAAAATGGAAAGAAATTTCCTGGTAATAGAAGTTATGTATCTTTCTTTAAGGATGAAGATTATCCAGTATTTGCAAAAAGTGGTGCAATAATACCAATGGATAAAAACGTAAATAATAGTTTAGTAGTTCCTAATGAACTTGAAATACATATATTCCCAGGGATGAATAATGCTTATGAGTTATATGAAGATGATGGTGTAACTAACTTATACAAAAATGGTTATTATTTAAAAACTATAATTGATTATAATTATCAAGCAAATAACTATACAGTAATAATTAGGAGTATAGAAGGTAAAACTGGTATAATACCCAATACAAGAAATTATAAAATAAGATTTAGAAATACTTTACAAGCACCAAGTGTATCAGCTAATTTTGATGGGACACCCCTAGAATGTAATTCATATACACTAGATAATGATTTTATTGTAGAAGTAAAAGATGTAAAAACAATAGGTCAATTGGTTGTAAATTGTAAAGGTAAAGGAATAGAAATAGACTCAGTAAGATTAATAAATGAAGATATTGACAGCATTATAAGTGATCTTGAAGTAGAAACTCATCTAAAAGATAAAATTGCATCTATATTATTCAGTAATTTAACTATAAAGAAAAAACGTATACAAATTAGGAAATTAAAGAAGGATAAACTTGATCCTAAGTTTATAAAAATGTTCTTAAGATTACTTGAATATATTGAGCAAATATAATATACTATATATGTCTATATAGTAAAACATTCTTATTATATAGGAATGTTTTTTTAGGAGTGTTTATGGTAAAAATAATAAGTCAATTTTTAATAATTTATATAATAGTGTTCTCATTTATGATGATATATTTTTACTTTAGGGGGAAAAATAAAAAACTAAGTAAAACATTACCTGTATCAGTAGTATATTTAATAAATGCATATGGAATAAATGTAGACATAATTGGTATTAAGAGGATAGAAAAACATATTTCAATTGTTGACTCTTTAATAGCAACTATTGATTTACTTATATATATGTATGTTAAAAATGCAATATTAAAATTTAGTATTATGTTTGTATTAACTGTTTTATTAGTATTTATATTCTATAGAATACTTGCAAGAAGTTATACTAAATATTTAAGGTAATTTATGAAGAAAATAATATTTGCACTTATATTATTAATTGTAATGTTAACCGGATGTAATAAAGAAAGTAATGAATACAAAACATATAAAAACTATATAAAAGAGTTAAATGAAAGTAATATAATGAGTAGTAATATACCATTTGATATAGAAGTATATACAGAAAAAATAATAGATAACGAGATTACATATAGAGTAATAATAGATAATCCAAAAGAAGATATAAAAAATATTGAGGCGATTATAATTCATGATAAGTATACAGAAGATATATTTCCATCAACTGGAATATTTGATGATAAATTAAATTTAATACCAGAAACAATTGATAAAGATAAAAATTACGTTAAAGGAATAATCTTAACAGGTTATATTCCATTTAAAGGTGATATAAATGATTTAAATGCAACATTTAAAGTATTAGTTAAGTATACTGATAAATTTAATGTAGAAAGTGTGGTTATGTATTCGACAAAAAAATAGATAATACTTTATTACTATTTAGTTGGGTGAAAATATGAAAGTAAAGGTATTTGATGAAGAACATGAAAAAGATTTAGAAAGTGCGATAAATGCATTTATAACTGATGTAGAAGTGTTTGATATTAAATATGAAGTTGCAATAGCAGTATCAGGAGAAGATCAAATTTATTGCTATTCAGCACTTATTATGTATAGGTAGGAGGATTTATGAAAAAGAAAGGATTTACTTTAATTGAGGTTTTAGCAGTAATTGCAGTTCTTGCAATAATATTATTAATAGCAGTACCAAAAATTTCTGATGTTACTTTAAGTGCAAAAAAAGAAGCATTTAAAACAAGTAATGTATCTTTAGTAAACAAGGTTAAACAACTTGGAGCAGAAAGAGTATTAGATAGTGAATATACTATAACTAATGGAGTAATATCACCTAAATTAGATGTATCTGGTGATATACCTAAAACAGGATTAATTAAAATAGATGAAGATGGAAATATTAAATTATATACTGAAGATGATGATTTTTGTGCGGTTAAAAATTTCACTGACAAAAAGATTTATGTATATAAAAAAGGAGATGCTAATTGTAATTTATTAGATGATGAAAAAGTAAACTTGATAATACATTTAAATGGTGGAAGTACATCACAAACGCTTGATACAAAATATTTAAAAGGTAATAGTATAAAAATAGAAAATCCAACAAGATTTGGTTATTCATTTTCAGGATGGACAGTATCTGGTGAAAACGCTAGTATGAAGGATAAAATTCTTACGATGGGAAATAGTGATACAACAATATCTGCAAACTATATAGCAGGGGATGTAACATTTGCTGTAAATTTAGATGGAGGTACTACTACACAAGTATTTAATAAAACATATAAATTTGCAGAAAAAATATCATTGATAAATCCAACAAAAGAAGGTTATACTTTTACAGGATGGGTTGTAACTGGAAAATACGCTAAATTAGAAAGTAATGTTCTTACAATGGGTGAAAATACGGTACTTAAAGCAACATGGAAAAAAGCAACAGTAACACTTAGTGTAAAATTAAATGGAGGAAATTTATCAGAAACTATAAAAGATGCATATAATGTAGGAGAAAAAGTAAGTCTTGCATCACCTACTAAAGAAGGTTATACATTTAATGGATGGAAAGTAGTAAGTGGTAAGGCAACTGCAATTAAAAATGAAATGGTTGATGGAAGTTTTGAAAATGGAGTATTTCAAAATTCGGTAGTTTTACCATCGTCATGGACATACAACTTATCAACATCAACTTCATCAAATTTAATTGAAGGAATATCTGTATATGATTCATTTGGAAAATTTGGAACACATTCACTAATGAATTATCATGCTGATCAGTGGGGAGCTTTTTATACGATGATTCGTAATTCAAAACCAGGCCATATATATTACTATTCAGCATATGTAAATAACAAAACTTTCGGATTACAAGGAAGTGAGACTAGACCAGGTTATAATGATTTTTCATTCTTCTATAATGATACTCATAATTGGGGAGGAATATATTCTGGTCAAATATTAAATACATGGGAGAAGACATCTATAATAAGAACTGCACCATCAAATACCTCAACAATTTATTTAGCACTTGCAGATAGTGCATCAACAAATAAAGCACAACACTTTTATGTTGATGGTGTAATGATAATTGATTTAACTATGGTATATGGATCTGGTAATGAACCAACAAAGGAATGGATGGATTCAAATGTAGATTATTTTGATGAGAATTTAATATTACTTAATGATGAAGATGTAGTATTAGAAGCTGATTGGACTCCTAGATATCACTTAGATTTAAATGGCTATTTAGATGGTGTGGAAGGTCCAAATATTACTGGATTTGGTACAGCAGATATATATATAAATGGTAGCTTATGGGGCTGGGGAGTTGGTATAACTGACTTTTATACAGCATTCGATAAAGGTACAACATATGAAATAAAAAATATTAAAATGACTGCAGGACATGCTTATAAAGGGGTACATTATGGTTCTCTTAGTGGAACACTTAACGATAATATAGGTGTGACACTAGCATTTGAAACTGTTAATACAGCAGCTCCTACTTGTACAGTAACTGTAAATGGAACAACTATAACAGGAACATATAATGATGAAGGTGGAGTTGGAATTGCTTATTATGGATTTAATCCAAATAAAAGCGGAACAAGCAGTACAACTACTACAATATCTAGTGTGGGAGCCTATACATTCTATGTAGTAGATAATGTTGGTAAAGAAGCCTCTTGTAGTGTATCAGTAGTAGATACAAATAAAGTTAATACATACACATGTAAAACAAGTTGTGTTGGCGGTTCTTGCTATACTAGGGGATCTTGTAAGACATATGGCAAATATTACTGTAAATCAAGTACAGGAAATGCATGTCTTAACCAATCATGTTGTAATTCTGAAAATGGCATATGGACACGTGATTGTACAAGTTACTATTGGAATTTAAAAAGTTCACCATGTAGCAGTGGTTGGAGTTATTCTAATGAGGCTTGTTATAAGTATAATCAAAGTAGTTGTTCAACAGGTTCAGTAGCAGGTACAAGCACTACATACACTTGTACAGGTGGATATAATAAGATAAATGATAGTTATTGCTATAAATTAAGCTAAAAACAAAAAGTTAATCGAGCGATTAACTTTTTTTGTATATATATATTTAATATACTCATAATAAATATGAGGTGACATATGACAAAAGAAGAATATAAAAAGTTAGTAAGTAAGTATACTCCTAAATATAACAGATTAAAAAGTATACTTATTGCATTTTTAGTTGGTGGTACGATTGGTATGATTGGACAAGGTTTAATTGATTTTTATAGTAAAGTATGTAATCTTACTATAAAAGATGCGAAAACATATATGATAGTAACATTAATATTTATCTCAAGTCTTCTTACTGCACTTGGTTTTTTTGATAATATTGTATCAAAAGTAAAATGTGGAATAATAGTACCAATAACCGGATTTGCTCATGCGATGACTAGTGCTGCTCTTGAATATAGAAAAGAAGGGTTAATACTAGGTCTTGGTTCAAATATATTTAAAATTACAGGAAGTGTAATACTTTATGGAGTAGTAGGTGCTTATGTATTTGGAATTATTAGAGTATTAATAATAGGAGGATAACATGACTATAAAATATGATAATGTTTATGTATTAAAAACAAGTACTGTTGCAGGTAAGTTTGAAAAAGAGGGACCTCTTAAAGATTATTTTGATAAAACATATAAAGATTTTTATATGGGTGAAAAAACTTTTGAGCAGGGTGAAATAAAAATGATTACTGATAATGTAAGTATTCTTTTATCAAAAAGTAATAAAACAAAAGATGATATTGATTTATTTATTTCAGGAGATTTACTTAATCAAATAACTCCATCTAGCTATGCAGCAGAAAGACTAGGTATAAATTACTTAGGAGTATATGGAGCATGTTCAACAAGCGTACTTGGTATTATAGTAGCATCTTCCATGCTTCAAAATAAAGAAATAAATAATTGTATATGTAATGTAAGTGCGAATAATAGTGCAGCAGAAAAGCAATATAGAAACCCTACTGAATATGGAACACCAAAGCCTCCTACAAGTACATTTACTGCTACTGGATGTGCAAGTGTTTTATTATCGAGTGAAAAAAGTAATATAAAAATAGAAAGCATAACTATAGGTAAAGCTATAGATTATGGAATTAAAGATGTATATAACATGGGAGCAGCCATGGCACCAAGTGCATCTTATACTATATCCTCACATTTAAATGATTTAAAAAGAGATGCTAGTTATTATGATTTAATAGTTACTGGAGATCTTGGAATATATGGAATGAAAATACTAAAAGAATTATTACTAAAAGAACATCATATTACACTTAGTGATAACTATAATGATTGTGGTTGTATGCTTTATGATATAAATAAACAAGATGTGGGTGCAGGAGCAAGTGGTCCTACTTCAAGTGCACTTGTAACTTATTCTTACATTATTAATGAAATGAAAAAAGGAAAATATAAAAAGGTATTATTAGTTGCAACTGGTGCATTAATGTCACCAACTATGATGAATCAAAAATTAACAATACCATCAATTAGTCATGCAGTAAGTTTGGAGGCAATATAATGATATATATTTATTCGTTTATATTTTGTGGTTTTGTATGTGTTTTGGGTCAAATAATATTAGATAATACAAAACTAACACCAGGTCATGTAACAGCATTATTTGTAGTAATA
>HF990811.1:26123-29282 GCA_000436255.1 Clostridium sp. CAG:1193
GTAATAGGAGCATTCTTAGATTCATTTGGTTTATATGATAGTTTTATAGATATATTTGGAGGTGGGGCTTTAGTACCTATTACTAGTTTTGGCCATTCATTAATACATGGAGCATTAGAAGGAGCACTTAATAATGGAATAATGGGTTTATCTATAGGAATGTTCTCATTAACATCTGCAGGGATAATATCAGCAATAGTAATCGCATTTTTCTTATCATTAATATTTAAACCACAAAACTAACTTGATATTTATATTTTTTAGTGCTAGTATATCAAATGTTTTGGGGGAATTATGATATATATTAGTACAAGTGAATTAAATAAACTAAGAAGATTTAATCCAAATGGATTTAATAATGGCGGATATTTATTTTATAAAACAGATCAAATATTATATAAAATATTTAAAAATCCGTTTTTTTGTAATAGAGAAAGAGAAAGAAATGTAGATTTTCTTAAAAATATAAAAATACCTCATGCAATACTACCAACAGATAAAATAATACTAGATGGTGATTTTAGAGGTTATGAAATGAATAATTTTAAAGACTCAAAAACATTTAAACAATCATCAAGAATGAGTAATATAGATAGACTAAGGGTAATTAAAGATACTTGTATTGCACTTAGAAAAATTCATGAATTAGGTCTTTATATAGGAGATATTCATCTAGATAACTTTTTATACAATGAATCTTTAGTAGAAGGTGCATTAATAGATTTTGATTATATTAGATTTCCTATAGATTATGGAAAGTTCACTGAATATTATAGACTAAAAAAAGAATACTATGGATCTTTTATAAAAGAAAATGCTAATACTGATAATATAAAGTCTTTTGCAGTATTTTTATCATTTATGTATGAAGTTAATTTAGAAGAGGTGTTAGCAATTGGCGGAATAGATTTATTTAAAAATATTATGAGCGTTCTTGATATAAAATGTTTAGGATATTTAATTGATGCGTTAGATAATTTTGACGGAAAAATTACTTATTTTGATGAATTATTACCTGAATTAAAAGATCAGCCAATAAGAAAAAATAGAGTGCTTTTAAAAAGAAAAATTAATGAAACATTC
Source organism: Clostridium sp. CAG:1193 (assembly GCA_000436255.1). GTDB lineage: Bacteria > Bacillota_I > Bacilli_A > RF39 > UBA660 > CAG-1193. The sequence continues at coordinate 27,207 of HF990811.1, forward strand.
TTGTAATTTTAATAAAAAAGCTACATTTATTGACAAGTATTTACCTTATGCGATAGAATAAATATGGAGGAATGTAGTTATGGAAGAAATGGAAATATTTGATGATATTAAAAGTGGAAGTAGTAAAAACGGCCTTGCTGTAGCAATAATAGGTATATTAGTATTACTTATTTTAGGTGGTCTTGGCATTTGGTATTACACTACAAATAAAGCAGATGTAATGATAAATAAAATAATTGATAAAGTGTTTGATGGAGTAACATTTAAAAATGAAGAAAATAGTGAAATAACTTATGATCTATCTTTAAATATAAAAAGTGAAAACTTAGAATCTGAAGCACTTGATATAATTAATAATACAAAAATTAAAGGAAGCATTTATATTAATTCTAAAGATAAATATACACTTATTAATTTAGGCGCAACATACGAAGATAAAGAATTATTATCATTTGATGCTTATTATAATGATAATACTATATATTTACAAGAAAAAAGTATATATGATAAATATGTAAGTATTAATGTACCAGAAGAATTACAAACAGAAATAAATAATATGTACACTATTAACGAAAAAGATATAAACATAGTAAAAAAAGGTATTAAAAATGCATTAAAAAATGCCTTGAAAGAAGAAACATTTATAAAAGAAAAAGTAGATACTAATATAAATGGTAAAAATACTAAAGCAAATAGTTTAAAATTAATAATTAATGATGAAAATAGGAAAGAAATTTTAACTAAAATTTCAAAGTATTTAAAGGATAATGATGAATTTTTAGATAGTATGTCAAATTTAACAGATTCTACATCTCAAGAAATATTTAACTCACTTGAATCTCTTACAGAAAATTATACAAATACATATACGACAACAACAATAATTTTATATACAACAGGAATTACAAATGAACTTGCTAAAGTTGATATAAAATCTGAACAAAATGAAAAAGAAGTAAGCAGAGTTGTTTGTGAAAGCGATACATGTGATATTCAAATTATAAATGATGGAGAACAGATGAATATGAATATTCTGATGAATGAAACATCTTCAACTATAAAGATAAATGGTAAAATGGGTGAAGATGATGTATCGTTAACATTAAACTTAAAAGGAAATTATAATAAAAAAGATGCTCCTAAAATTAATGAATCAGTAAATATAGATGAAATAAGTGAAGAAGATATGAATACTATAATGACAAATTTAGGTGAAAAAGAAGAAATTAAATATTTTATAGAAAAAATAGCAGGAGGAAATATACAAGAATAATGGATTTTATCCATTGTTTTTGTATTATAAAAGTTATGGTTAAAAGTTATTTATACGCTTTAACTAAAGAAGAATATGAATCACTTCTTATAGAAAAAGCTAAATATTATTTATCAAATGTAAAATTAACAGATAATGAAAAAGAAGAATACTTCAAAAAATTATTTGATCAAGTAGTAAAATACGCTATAGACAAATCTTGGTTTGATTCATTAAGTGAAGAGGAGAAAATAAAGGTTGAAATATCTGATTTTGTATGGAGACTTAAAAGTGAAACAGAAGAAACAAGAGAATTAAAATACTTTTTAATGCATGGTGATATAGATAAAACTGGTGAATTTTGTATAGATACGAGTGATGAAAAAACTATTGCAATAAAAAGTGATTTTGAAGAAAAAGTAAAAAAATACAAAGCATATGTAACAAGCAAAATAGCAAATGTTACATTTGATCCAGAACTAACGGATAAAGATATAGAAGATTTAGTATTTAAAATGATAATAAATGAATATGCAAGAATAAATGCTAATTTAGTTAATTATAATTTCTTGATGACATTTTTTGCTAGTTATTATAGTAATGAATTTAAAGTTGATATAAAAGATGTGAGTACTATTAAAACAAGTATACTTATGTTTTTGCTTACAACAGATTATGAAAAAAATAAAGTTAAATATGATACGTATAAGTTTTCTAATATAGATATTGAATATATTAAAGGAATAAAAAACGGAACAAAAGATGATTTGACGATGCGTGCTGAAAACAAAGAAGTATCAAAAATAATTAGAGATGCTGCA
>HF990812.1 GCA_000436255.1 Clostridium sp. CAG:1193
AATCATATTTTTAAAGTTATTTTGATTTTGTATTATAAAATTAATAAGTTCTTCAAGTGTTAATTTAGAATCATTATTGAATTTGTCTTGATAGATAGCTTTATAAATGCTAATAACGATTTCTTTATTAATATCAATATTTTGCGTTTTTAAAAAATAATCTAATTCATCGGCGTTATATTTCTTCCCTACTGTAGTTTTATATGTGTTTATAGCTTTAACCTTATCATCAGTAGTTAGATAATTTATAATTTCATCAATATTATCTTCATTTTTATTTTCATATAAAAGCACTATATTATTATCTTTTTTAAAAACCTTACTGATAGTATTATCTTTTGGTGTATCAAAAGTAACTATATTTGTTCCTTTTATAAAATATAAAATAGCAAATAGTATTATAAAAATTACTGATACTATATATTTATATTTTTGACTAAATAAGGCGATTTTTTCCATATTTATATGTGGATATTTCTTGTGTGTTTTATATATTAGTTTATCAAATATAAGTATAAGTGATGGTAATACTGTAAAGATACATATTAAACTAATTAATACTCCTTTAGATAAAACTATTCCTAAATCAATTCCTATTTTAAAACTCATAAATAAAAGTGCTAGAAGCCCTACTATGGTAGTAAATGAACTACCCATAATAGATAGGAATGATTTTTTTATTGCTTCTTTCATTGAAGTTAAATTGTTTTTATTATTTTCTTTTTCTTCGCGGTAGCGATTAAGTAACATTATTGAATAATCCATTGTTAGAACGAGTTGTAAGATAGCTGCGATAGAATAAGTTGTATATGACACTTCACCGAGTAAATAATTGGTTCCTAAATTAATGATAATTGCAATTCAGTTAGAACAAGTTGCAAAATAGACGCGATAGAATAAGTGGTATATGACACTTCACCAAGTAAATAATTGGTTCCTAAATTAATGATAATTGCAATTCCAATTGTTATTATAAATAATACTGGTTCTATCCATGATGAACACATAATAAGCAATATTATTAATAGTATTGAAAAAGCAAATATAATAATTGAAATAGGAACATTAGTAATATCACTATCTAATTCATATATGAGTTTATATTCTTCTTTTAGATTATCAAGTTCTTTTTTTATGTTTTTTATTTCATCAGAATTAGAATTATATTTACTAGTTAACACATATAAAGTATGGTTGTCTTTGTTATATGCATCACTTTCATTATCATAACTGATTGTATAAAT
>HF990813.1:0-6484 GCA_000436255.1 Clostridium sp. CAG:1193
TTGTCCGACTTCAACCTTTATGGCTCCAGAAGTAAAAATCGTCGCACCAATGTGACGTTAGATTTAAGTCAACTAGTAATAGTTGACTTAGAGTGTAGACAAACCCCTAGATTTTTTCTAGAGGTTTTCTTATGAATAAAATTTTTGTGATATTTTTTAATATTTTTATAAAATTATGTGTATTTGATGATAACGTAAGTGGTTCTTTCCTACATTATCATTTTTTTGCTATATTTTTCATGTTTTGAGCAACACAAATAAGCCACCTTACAAAATTAATTATACAACAATTTTAAAAAAAGAAAAGAGTATTGAACTTTGTCAACACTCTGTTAAAAAAGATAACCGAAGTTATCTTTTTTATTAATTATTATTTATATTGTTAATATCATTATTTATATTATTAACGGTATTACTTTTTTTCTTTTTATTATTTAAATTAATAATTATTGCAATTACTATTATTAATACTATAACTACTGCAAGTGAAATATATATTAATTTATAATCAATATTATTATTTTCTTCTTTAATACTTGTGTTAATTTTTACAAGTTCTTTTGATTTAGATATATATTTATTATCAGGTTTATTTGAAGACATAACATATGTACTATTATGTTTAATATTAAATTCAAAATATCCATTTTCACTTATTTCAAGTTCTTTACCAGTTACTTCTTCAAATTTTGAATTTTCATTATAATAATAAACATATATTTTATTCCCTATGTATGACCTAAATACATAATCTAATTTTATTCTTATAGTTGATATTCCAGGTAATTCTCCATTATCTTTAAATAGTATTACAACTGATTTATCAATATAATCTTTCATATTAGTTTTATTATAATTATAATCAAAAAGTACTGATATACTTGTATCTATTTGTTTTGGATTAATTATATCTTTTCCTTTAAAAATCCATTCAATTCCTGAAGATTCAATGTGAAGTTCTTTATTTGTACCTTTAATTGCTTCAAAAACTTCTTTTTTAATAATCGAATCATTTGTAGCATCAACATATATAATTGCATCATCTTTTGCATTTTTAATGCTTTCAAGTAAGTTTTCTGCTTGTGTACCAGTAATAACATCCGGTGTGTTATTTGCATATACTTCAAATTCTAAATCAAGTTCTAAATCACCAGTTTTTGCATTTTGATCATATTTATCACCTAAATCATTTGTATATACATAATAGTAAGGTTCTTTATTATCCTGTCTATATAACCTTATTGTAGCAAGTTTATATTTTCCAACATTTGCATATTGATTAATTTTTATATCACCTTTATATGTATTATTACCAACATTAAATAATTCTGCATCTATTCGGTTATTATTTTCATTTACAAATGTTATTCTTGCTGTATCACTAAGTAATACACTTGCTGATACAGTTAATTCAACCTCACCATATGATGGGACTGAATATTTTGATTTATTAATTTTTATTGTTTCCGCTCTTGCATCCCTTTGTAATGCTGGAATATATCCTTCTATCTTTTCTATTTCAATTTCTTTTTGTTCTAAATCACACATCCAATTATCATCATCACCAGATTCTAAACAACGGTTTTTATCTGTGAAGTAAACACTATAATTTCTTAACTTATCATATAAAGTAATACTATTTAGATAGTATACTCCAGTCCCACTTTCTACAAAAAATTCTCCTTCGTATATATCATTTCCTTTACTTAAAAGAGTAACATCTATTTCTGGCAATTCCTTATTTCCATTTTTTGAAGTAAACTTTACATATGAACCATCTACCCCAGACTCTTTATCTGTTATTTTTGCTCTAACTACTAATTTTTCACCATACTTAATTTTTTCTTGTACTATTTCAAAACTTTCTAATATTGGAGGATTTGTTTCCCATTTTTCATTTTCTTTTACTTCTTCGATTGGATCTGTTTTTCTATCTTCACCACCAGTTATTTCAAATTTCAAAGTTTTATTTACTTCTTCAACTTTTGTATAAGTAGTTCCAAAATGTGTATTGTTACCATTAAAAGTATACACAGAAGTATTATCTAGCTTATCTCTGAAAATAATACTAGTTATCAAATATTCGCCATTATAACACGCATTAGAAACATTTATATATGCTTTATTATTTTCATCATAGTAAACTTTTAAACCTCCACTTGAGCATACATTTCCCTCATCTTTACAAATTCCTTTGTTCATATGAATCCATATATCTTCTTTATCTATACCTGAAACTGCATCATGTGCATCTATATTTAAATATATTTTATCACCACACGTATATTTTAAATTATCATCTTTAAAAGATATATTATCTAAAACAGGTGGCTCTACATCCGTAGTAATTGCTTTTATATTTATACAAGCAAAACATGAAATCGCTATTAGAAAGCAACCAATTATTTTTAATAAATTCTTTTTCTTCATATTTCTCACTCCTTAACTTAATTTACTACTACTACAATTTTTTTATTCTACTACCGCCTCCTACTGTTGTATAAATATATTTTAACACATTATTAAGTATTATTAAATATATAAAAAAGACTAACTAAGAGTCTTTGTATTATCATAACTTAAATTATCATATAAAACATGTATAACTGTACCGTCTGTTTTTTTAAATGTTAATGATGTATTATCTGGAACATATCTAAATACATTTTCTAAATAAGTAGCATCCCCACCTGCAATTACACCTCTATAATCTAACCAACTAAGATTATTTGGATCATTTAACTCATTAAGTGGTATTCCTGTATCATTACTACAAGCGCTTAATACAGAATTTAAAAAGTTAGGTCCATAATTATATGCGGTTATTGCTTTTGGAATGTCATAATTATACCTTACAAGTGAATCTTGAATTATCATACATGCTATTTTGATATTTCTAAATATATCTGTTACATTTTCACTTGGATCTTCACTTTTAGTAGTTATTAGAGTTGTTTCATAACTATTTGTTTCAAAGTTATATGCAGTTATATATGAATTTTCCCAATTAAATCCACCCTTCATTTGTATTTGGAAAAGACCTGCACCTCCACCTGGATCTATTTCTGTACTATGTTCTCCTCTTTCTTGAGATGCAATTGCAATTGCTAGTAATGGATCTATTCCATATCTATCTGCTTCTTTTTTTACTGCATCAAAATAATACGCGTATGCTTTATAATATGTTTCGCTTTCTGTTTTATCTTCTATACTTAATTTAATAGTTGAATCATACGTTATAGGTGCTATAGTAGGCTCTGGCGGAACTATTTTTTCACTTATTATTTCTTCTATTTGAGGTGTAATAGTTTCTGGTGCTATAGTAGGCTCTGGTAAATTTTTATTTATTTCTATTTCACCATTATATTTAGGAACAGATGTTGGTAATGACTCAAAAAATTCAGTAACTTCTTCACTTCTTTTTTTAAGATCAATACTATCGCTATATTTTCCAACACTATATGCAGTTAGCATAGCAAGCATAAATGCTGATGTTTTTATAACTTTCTTTTTAAATTTGTTTTTCCTAGATAGTTTTTCTTCTTCTTTCATATCTTTCATTCTATCAATTAAACTATCCATTTCATCAACATCTACATCAATAAAATTATAAACATATCCTCCGTTTCTTTTTTCTTTGCTACGACCAATTCTTTCATTGCTTAAATATCTTATGAATAACTCATTTATCTCTTTGGAAGGAAGAGTTATATTTCTCGTAAATTTATCAACAAGATCTTCTTTATATACACATTTTGTTATTTTTCCATCTTTATCCGTGTAAAATAGTAAATTAGTCATATTTATCACCTAATTTCTTATTTAAATAATCCCATTCTTCATCAGTATTAATTTCATCTAGAATAATCTTATTATCGGTAACATAATACTTTGATGCATAGTATTCATTTCCGTTAGTTTCTTTATATATAATATAAGTATTATCTTTGTACCTACACATTTTAATTATTTCATAAGTAACAGTTTTACCATTTTCTTCTACCTCAAACGTATTATTCATTTTAATCACCTATTATAATTATTTGATATTTTCATAATTTAGTCAATATTTTTTAACTAAATTTGCATTTTTATACATATATGATATAATAATTTGCCAAAAAGAGGTGCAATATGAGTAAAAACTATATTACTATTATATCTGTTAATGATAAATCTATAAATGAATTATTTGAAGAAACTAAAGATTCTTTAAATATTAAAAAGCCGGTAAAGCGTAGTTTAATAAAAGATAAAATTTACATGTATTCTAAAGATTTAGATAATTCTATAATTGGATATGCAAAATTGCATAATATAGACTTTGATAATGGTATTTATACTCTTAAATTTATTTGCCCAACTGAATTTGATGAACATTTATCAATTAGTGAAATAAGAAAAATGGGTTGCACTTTTGATTTATCAAGACAAATATCATATATTCCTTATACCAATCCTTTATTTCATTTAATTAATATGTGGGATAAAGCATTTAGTTTAGATGGTAATTTATGCAGAAATGCAATGGATGAAAAAATTAAGATAAAAAGAAAAATAAAAAGTATGACTAATAACTAATAAGTGATACTTTTTTAAATTAACATTGATATTAAATCTATAACTATACCTGTTAGTACTCCAAGAGAATATACAAGTAAAAGAATAGATACATTTTCTCTTATATTTTTATTTGATTTAAATAATACTAATATTGCAACTCCACTACCAGTAAGTAATCCTGATAATAAAGATCCAAATGTTATTGCATTATTTAAATATAATTCAGTTATTAAAATACTTGATGCACAGTTAGGAATTAATCCTACTAAACTTGATACAAATGGTCCAAATAAACTATTTTTTAAAAATAATTTAGATAAAAATGCAGTTCCTTCATAATGAAGTAAAATATTTAATATAAAAGATACAATTAATACAAATAGTACTGTTTTTAATGTATGAACTAAAGATGATTTTAATATTCCTTTTTCACAATGACAATGCTCACTTTCACATATATCATAAGTTGTACTATCTTTTTTACGTGTTTTTCTTAATATCAAATCTATTATAAATCCATATAATATTCCTACAATAAGTTTTATTAAAAGTATTTTTAATATTAATGATGCTTTAACATTATAAGATATTAAAAGTGGTAACATTTCATCACTAGTTGATAAATATATAGAAATAAGTGTTCCAAGTGTAATTATTCTAGTTACATATAAATTAGTTGCTAAAACAGAAAATCCACATTGTGGAAATAAACCTAATAATCCACCTATAACTGGTCCATATTTACCTGACTTTTTAATTATATCTTTGCTTTTTACTTTATGTTCAATTAATTCAATTATTAAAAAGGCTACAAATAAAAAAGGAATTAATTTAAGTGAATCAATTAAAGTATCAAGAATTACATCATACATATAAATCACCTCAAAACTCAGTCTGATTATATTATATAAGTATTATAGTGTCAACTCTAATAAATTTTTTTGTTTAAATCAAGTCCTAATAATTCAAGTTCAATAATAATTAAATTTATTTCTTCATTAGAAAATCCCATTTGTTTTAAATCTGTTCTTTTTAATATCCATACATCCTCAATACTTCTAATATTATTCTTATTCATTTTATTTAATATATCATTAGTAAGTTTAAGATCTTCAAGTCTATAATTCTTTATTCTATTCATCTTTATAACCTTTTTCCACACTATCTACAACATATTTTTTTGTATCTTCATAGTTCATTTTAAGTGCAACTGAAAATTCATTATATAATATCTTTTCAGCAAGTTTAAAATAAGTATCATCTTTTTCACTTATTTTCTTTTTTTCACGTTTCCTTTTATCGTTTCTTAAATATGAAGTTTTAATAATTTTTATTAGATTTTCATGAGTAGCATTTTCTAACAATTTTTTATATTCTTGCTCAATCATTTTCTCATTATCAACTTTAATAATATCAATATTAATAATATTTTTTATAATTTCTGCGACTTCATCTTTACTTATAACCCTTCTTATAAAAGAATTATCCACAGGTACTTTTATTGTAAGAGAATCATCGTCAATTGGAAAGAGAACATAATATTTTTTATCCTTAATTTCTATTATTTCCTTTATATAGCACACATTATTTCTATATACTATATACTCATTTACCCCAAACACATTTCCCTCCTAAAAACATGTATAATTACTTCTTTTACTTAAAAAATATACATGCGATATAATTAAATTATAACATTTTAAAATTTTTTTCGTAAGTTAAAATTGTCACTTATTTGTAAGTTTTATATGATATAATACTACTATTTGGAGGTGCATGATGAATAATTATATTGAGATTATTAAAAATGCCATTTTATTTTTTCCATTAATTGCATTTATAATAAGTGTTCCATTTATACTTATTGAATATCATAAATATGGATCAATACATTATTTTAAAACTATAATAATTTATTCAT
>HF990813.1:6556-9404 GCA_000436255.1 Clostridium sp. CAG:1193
CCACTTCCAACACATGAATATGTCGCATCACTAACCACACCAAAAACTCAGTTAATTCCATTTAAATTTATATATGACTTCTTTTCTAATATAAATATTTTTAAAATAAATAAAATTACTGACATATTATTTAGTACATATTTTTATGTACCATTATATAATTTATTTCTTACTCTTCCATTTGGAATATATTTAAGATACTACTTTAAATGTAATTTAAAAAAGACAATATTATATTCATTTTTACTAAGTTTATTTTTTGAACTTACTCAGTTAACCGGATTATATTTTATATACGAAAGAAGTTATAGATTATTTGATGTTGATGATTTAATACTTAATACTATAGGTGGCATTTTAGGATACTTTTTTGCTTCTTTATTTATTAAAATATTACCTAAAAGAGAAAAAATAGATGAATCTGCAAAAAAACATGGTAAAAATGTATCTGGTTTTAAAAGATGCACTTCATTAATATTAGATATGTTTATTTATTTTATTATTTCATTTTGCTTATCAAAAGTTATAAGTTATAAATACTTGTACCACATAGTTTTTATAGTTTACTATATTATTATTCCAGTATTATTAAAAGGATCTTCTTTATCTCAAAAGTTTATAAACTTAAAAGTAGTTAATTATAATAATCAGTTTAGTATAATTAGTTTAATAATAAGAATTAGTGTATTTCTTATAATATATATCATTGTACCATCTTTTTTAATTAAAATCTCTTCTAATTATTTAGACGTTTTTATAACTATAATACTCATTTGCTTAATGTTCTTATTTTATATTATTGTGTTTATAAAATACTTATTTACTAATAAAGAAATGTTTTATGAAAAAATAAGTAAAACTAAATTAATTAGTACAATCAAATAATATTTACCATACCAGTATATTTATGATATTATTAATATATATTAATACTACTGGAGGACATATGGAAAAGAAAAATACTTTTAAAGAGCAAAGAATCACTACATTTCTAAAAAAATATGGAAATGTTTCTAGTACACTTAATTTAGATGAAAAAATCAAACTATGCTCTATAGATGATTTTAATAGTGTAGCTGAAAAATTAACTGAAAAATATTATGAAGAAAAAGCCCCTACTATCATTAGTCATGTTGGAGGCTTTTATGTTACTGCTTCTTTAGCAGGCGCAATAACTCAAAATGCTAAAAGTAATAGCAAAACAAATATTCTTTTCTTTGATAGAAAAGATGGTAATATACAAAATGCTGTTTATAATACTTTATTAATGCATGTATGTAAAACTAAAGAAGAATATATTACTACACTATTTGGTTTAGATGAAATAGATATAGTAAAATGTTTAAAACCCTCATTATATGTTTCTTATATAGAAGAAATTTTGAGTGAAAATAATGACTTTAGTGATCTTAATAAAAGTGAGAAAAAAGCTAAAATTAAAGAATTATATGAATTAGATAGTAACGTACTAGATAAGATTATTAAAAAAGAATATATCTCTACTTCTTTAGTAGACTCTATATTAGAAAGTGATTTTAATTTAGGGAAAATTGTTAAATATGCATCTAAAAAACCTTATGATGTAAATAATCATTATAAATTACTTGTTAGAAAATCAACTGGCAAATTAGATAACGATATACTTAATTTATTTAAAATGATTGCAAGTAATATGTGTGAGTACTTAAATAGAAAAAACAATTATAATGATTTAATTAAATACTTATCCACAGATATTAAAAATAATAGCAAATATCACATTTTAGCAAATGATAGTGTATTTAATGGTTATAAATCTTTAATTAAAAAAAGAGGAAACGGATCAGTTAAATTTGCATCTGGAATTGATATAAGTAAAGAAGAAGGCGTTCAAAAATTAAAAAATATTTTAGTAAGTGAAGGCATTATTACTGATGATAAAGAACATTTCCCAATTGATATTGCATTTATACCTCATATAAATTTAATGAAAGAAGCATACCCTTTTATTAAAGAGAATGTAGAAGAATATATTAATTTAAATAAAACTAATGGTAAAGGTAGAAATAATTTTAGTGTAAATTCAACTGCAACATTAAGTGTACGTGATTATAAAAGTATTGGAGCAGAATTTATAAAAGAGCAAAGAGAAAATAGATGTGAATTAACACATTTATCTAAGATTGATAAAAGAGAAGGATTTCCTTTAATATCATTTATAGCGGGTGCTAATTTTGGAAATATATATCATAGTGAGATTGATACAGAAAATATGATTGATATGGCCATTAAAGATGGTGTTGATACTGTTTATATTCAGGGCTTACTATACGGGACTTATTATCATCACCAAACATCAAGAAGATTATTAACGGATCCGGGTTATGAATCACTAGATTCTAGATTAAAAGCTGCTAAAAAAATAGTAAAAAGACTTAATGATGCAGGTATTAAAGTTGTATATCAAATGGGTGATGAAGAAATACACCTATATCAAGATATGTTTAAAATATATGTAAGAGAACAAGGCGTAAGTGGCAACAACTTCTTAGAAAGAGAAGATTTAAGAAGTAGATATGATTGGGTTAGGCCTATAATAATTGGTGAGTTAATCCCATACTTAATAAGAAGTGGTGAAGATGTTACTAACTTTTATACAGATGAAGTAAAAGAAACAAGAGTATCAAAAATATGTCATGCATTAAAACTTTATAAGGATAATCTTCCTTTAGGAGAATTATCTAAATATATAAATCCTGAATATTTAAAAGATACTGATATGTTTAAAGTTGTATTTAATACTGTGGATAACTATAATAAAAATGATAAAGCATTATCAATCGACTTATTAAGTAATCCTAACTATTCA
>HF990813.1:9411-31409 GCA_000436255.1 Clostridium sp. CAG:1193
TTAAGTAATCCTAACTATTCATATATAACTCAATATGGAAAACCTAATATAGGTGCAATAAAAACATTAAGATATCATCAAACTGGGTCAGTTGGAAATGACTCTATAGAAGAAATTCCACAATTATTTGTAGATAGTAGACAAGGTTTTATGTCAATCGCATACCAAGGAGATCAAGCAACTATTAATGTACCTCAAATGATAGATGATTCATTGTATATTGAAAATAAAGGCTTATTACCAGGAATAAAAGAACATATACTAGAAGATCCAACTCATAAAAGAGTTACCCAAATACAAACAAGACCAAATTATCCTGGTGGATGGACAATTAATGGGGACTTAAGAGAAAGAATGATTATAGTGCCATATTACAAAAGATCAAGAGAAGTTATGGAATATGTAAACAAAAATGGTACTCCACTACAAATGCAGGCAGTAGGATATATAAACGATTGGCAAACAGGATCACCCACAGAAAGACTTATATACAATGTAAAAGCAATGGATTATATGTTTTATGAAGGACATATTACAGGGATATTTGGAAACGGAGACTTCCAGCAAGGATGGAACTATCCTAAATTTGCAAATGAATCAAGACATTTAGGAAGTAGTTCAGTAACACAACAAATGGTAAGTGATGTAAAATTATTAAGACCTTTCCTTAGAGATGGCATGGGTGTAATAAAAGATGGATTTGTAAAAGATGATGAAATTGATTCACATATATCAGATAAAATAATTAGTCATTTAGCAAGTGAAGGTTTAATTAAACACAACACAGGTTTATATCAAAACATGGATACACTAAGACGTGATATTGATTACAAAACAGTTAATTTAAACTTACCTGATGAATTAAAGCCTTATGAAAAAGCAATTAGAGATAAACTAACAAGCACAATTAATTTACTTTTTGTAGATTTAATTGAAGGTAATCATGAATATAATACAGATTGGAATAATAAAGGATATAACGAAATTGAATTATTAAGGCAAGAACTTGAAAGTCTAAAAACATACACTGGTAGTGATGTAGATATAACATTAACTGAATTTTTAGTTAATAAAAATGGTGATTTTGTAAATGCTCCATATAGTTTTAGAACTATAAATGGATATAATAATGTTAATGGTCATGCATTTAAACCAGCAGGTAAAGGAGGCGGCGTGTCCCCTACTGTTGCAATGGCAAAATACTTAGATCAAATGGCTGGATTTTCTAATAGAATAGATAGAGCAAATGCCGCACACTACCACATATTTGAAACATCAGTAATAGATAATAAGTTATTAACAATTACAGGTGGTGGTGCTGGACAAAGTGGCTTTGAACAAAACTTAGGATATGCAAGTACACCATGTTATGTACTAGATAGATATTTACCAGATGGAAGAATAGTTATAGAAACAATCGGGCCAAAATTCTTAGATGAATACAAAATACAAAATCCATACATTAAAGAAAAAGGATTAGATAAATTTATTGAAGAATGTATTACAGAAGAAGCTACAATATATGATAGAGATGAACCAAAAAAATTACAAAAATTACATCAAAGAAAACTTGTTGCAAAAAAACCAAATGATATTATCGGACCAAAAATTGATTAGGAATATTTATGGTAGTAGTTATTCCAGCATATAATCCAGATTATCATTTAATAGATGTAATAAATAATTTAAAAGATTTAAAATATAAAATAGTTGTAGTAAATGATGGCAGTAACAAAGATTGTAATAAGATTTTTAATAAAATTAGTAAATATGCATACATAGTTAACCATAACACTAATATGGGTAAAGGTATGGCAATGAAAACAGGTATAAGATACATAAAAGATAATTTAAATGAAGATGGTATTATATTTGTAGATGCAGATAACCAGCATGATATAGAAGATATTAAAAATGTAATAAATGCATTTTATAATAATCCAGATTCATTAATACTAGGATGTAGGCTATTTAATAATAAAGAAGTACCAATACGTTCAAAAATAGGAAATAATATTACTAAGAAAGTATTTAAATTAGTTACTAAGACATATATAAGTGATACACAAACCGGATTAAGATGCATGAGTAGTAAATATATTCCTATGTTATTAAATATACCTGGCGATAGATATGAATACGAAATAAGCATGCTTAAAGAATTTATTAAAAATAAAATAGATATAAAAGAAGTTAAAATAAAAACAATATATGAAGATAAAAAAAATTCAACATCACACTTTAAAACAATTAAAGATTCATATATTATTTATAAGGCATTATTAAAAAGATAGTAAATACTTTTATGTTTACTATCTTTTTTTAATTAATATGTTATTTTTATTGTTTTTTTAGAAAAACATTATTACAATTTATAACTATTTGTGTTGGTAGTAAGTTAACTGAAGACTAATACTATACTGGTGTACTAATAAATATAATTACATAAAAAAACTTTAGGTTTTATGCTAAAGTTTTAAATATTATCTTTCTAATAAGGATAAACTTACTTTCTTTTTATCCATATGTATTTCATCTACATAACAATCTACTATATCTCCAACGCTTAATACTTCACTTGGATGCTTAATATATGAATTTGTTATTTTAGATATGTGTACTAGTCCATCATTTTTAAGTCCAATATCTATAAATGCACCAAAGTCTACTACATTTCTTACTGTTCCTTGAAGTTTCATTCCTACTTTTAGATCTTCTAATTTTAAAACATCACTTTTTAATATTGGTTTTGGCATATCATCTCTTGGATCTCTAAGTGGATTTGTAAGTGATTTTATTATATCTTCTAGTGTATATTTATCTACATTTAATTCTTTTGTATATTTTGAAATATCTATATTTTTTAATCTCTCTTTCATTTTTTCTGTACCTATTAGTGATACATCTAATCCTAATTTTTCAAGTAATTTTAAAGTTACTTCATAACTTTCTGTATGTATACTAGTTTTATCAAGTGGGTTAGTTCCATCAACTACTCTCATAAATCCAATTGATTGCTCATACACTTTATCTGTTAATACTTTTTTCTTTTTTAATTCTTCTCTTGATTTTATTTTCCCAAATGTATTTCTATAATCAATTATTTTATCTATTACTTTTTTGTTTAGTCCTGAAACATATTTAAGTAGTGATGCACTGGCTGTATTTATATTTACACCAACACTGTTAACTGCTTTTGATACAACAAAATCTAATGATTCATTTAATCTTTTTTCTTGAACATCATGTTGATAAAGTCCTACTCCTATACTTTTTGAATCAACTTTAACGAGTTCTGATAATGGATCTTGTAATCTTCTTGCAATTGATATTGCACTTCTTTCTTCTACATGTAAATTTGGAAATTCTTCTATTGCAAGTTTACTAGCCGAATATACAGATGCTCCTGCTTCACTTACTATTATATATTCTACTTTTCTTTTTGAACATTTAATAACATCTGCTATAAATGCTTCTGATTCACGAGATGCAGTACCATTTCCTATTGCAATTATATCTATATTATATTTATCAATTAAATCAAGAACTTTCTTTTTAGATTCTTCATATTCACATCTTGGTTCATGTGGATATATTACACTTTTTTCAATAAATTTACCTGTATAGTCTACTACTGCTAGTTTGCATCCAGTCCTATAAGCTGGATCAAGCCCTAATACCATTTTATCTTTCATTGGAGGAGTAAGAAGTAAGTGCTCTAAATTATCCATAAATACTTCTATTGATTTTTCACTGGCAACCTCTGTTAAATCACTTCTTATTTCTCTTTCTATACTTGGAAATATTAATCTTTTGTAACTATCATTAATTGCATCTATAACTATTTCTTTTGACTCACTAGATTCATCTTTTATTAATTTACTTTTTAAATAATTAATTACTTCGTCATTATTATTATCAATACTTACTCCAAGTACTCCTTCTTTTTCTCCCCTATTTAATGCAAGAACTCTATGTGGTTTTATATATTTAATATTTTCAGAATAATCATAATACATATCATATGTTTTTTCTTCATCAGTTGCATTTTTCTTTAATTTTGATACAATCTTGCCATTATTATATATATAATTTCTAATCCATTTTCTATAAAATGCATTATCACTTATCCATTCAGCTATTATGTATTTTGCACCAGTTATAGCATCTTCCTTAGTTTTTACATTATCATTTAAAAACTTATCGATTCCTGTAATTTGTTTTGGAAAAGACATAATTATTTTTGCTAAAGGTTCAAGTCCATTTTTAATAGCTTCAGTAGCTTTAGTTTTTTTCTTTTCTTTAAATGGTCTATATATATCTTCAACTTCAACTAATTTTGTACATTTTAATATATTATTTTTTAACTCTTCAGTTAATAATCCTTTTTCATCTATTAATCTAATTATATCTTCTTTTCTTTTTAATAAATTCGTTTGATATTCATAAACATCACTTATTTTCCTTATTTGTTCTTCATCAAGATTTCCTGTAACTTCTTTTCTATATCTTGCAATAAAAGGTATTGTATTGCCTTCACTCAATAATTTTAATGTTGCCTCTACTTTAAGTGTATTAACTTTTAAATCATTGCTTATTTCTTTTATTATGTTTTCATTCATAAATAGTTATCCTTCTTTCTTAATATTAATCTTCCTGTTTTTAACTTTTTACTTCTATTAGACTTCATAATTACTCTTTTGCACTTAATATTTTTGATAAATAAAATCCAATTATTAGTAATATAATTCCAATTATAAGTTGATATGTTCCGTGTGGTCCGGTTAAAACTGTTATAAATAAAGATATACTAGATGCAAATATAAAACCTATTATACCTATATATGCATATACTTCATATTTGATAAGTATTTTTTTTACTAATTTAGATATTGTAAGAACACCTATAATTGTTCCTCCTACAAATATTAATAAAATTAATAAATTATGCATTGTATTTTCTAATTTTGCTAACTGTCCAACTGCATTTATTACTGGTTCATAATATCCAATAAGCATAAGTATAACTGAACTACTAATACCAGGAAGTGTTATAGACATCGCGCCCATTAATCCCATTATAAATAGTATAATTATATGGGATAAATTTAATACTTCCAATGACTTTGAATCACTTTTTGGAATTACATACATTATTGCTAAAATGCTTATAAATGCAACTAAAAATATCATAATTCCCTTAAAATTAATCTTACCTTTTATTTTTTTAAATATAGGTTTTATACCACCCATTATAAGCCCTAAAAAGAATAAAACTGTTGCAAATGGAAACTTATTTAAACAATATGAAATTATATTACTACATAATCCAATTGATATAATCATTCCTATAAATAAAAATATTATAAACTTTATATTTTCTTTAAATTTAACTTTTAAGTTGCTAAGAATATCTATCATACGTTCATATATGCCTAAAACAACTGCAATAGTGCCTCCACTTACTCCAGGTATAATATTTGCAAGACCAAAAACAAAACCCTTTAATATTATAATTATATTATTGATAATAAGCACCCATATTAATTATACCATTTATGCATGATAACTTAAACATTTTAAAAACAATAATTTTGTAAATGTGGTATAATAAATTTCGGAGGTAGTATGAGTAAAGAGGAGTTGTTAAAAAATGTCGCTAGTGGAAGAAAGATTAGCGAATATATAGAATTCATTGATAATAATGATTTAATCGTTTATTTATTTAATATGTGTGAAGATAAAAAAAATAGATTAAAATACCAAGCTGAAAAAGTTATAAGGGAATTAAGTATTTATAACCCTAAGGTTTTGTATCCATATTTTGAAAGGATGCTTCACTTTTTAAATGGTGATAATAAATTTTTAAGATATGGTTTTTTATTAACTATGCCCAATTTACTTTGTGTAGATCTTTGCAATAAATGGGCATATATTAGGGCTACATATTTAAAGTTTTATAATTCTAATAATGTTATTGAGTTTAATAACTGTGTTAAAGGATTTAAAGAAATAATTAAAACTCACAGAGAAGAAGAATTAATAGTAATTCCTATTCTTCTTGATATCGATAATCACGAATTTAAAACTGAAAAATGTAATGAAATTGCAAAAAATACAGTTTTAGAATGCTTTTTTAATATTTATGAATCATCTAATCACAAAGAAGAAATAATGAAATTCGTTAAAGATAATATTAATAGTAACACACCTACTATAAGAAATAGTGTACAAAGATTTTTAAAAAAATATGATAAATAAGTAGTAGGTAGTAGTAATGAATATACTAAAAAAAATATGGAAAGAAGAAGATATTAACGAATTTAATAAATATTTAGTATCACTTAAAAAAAGCGATTCAGAAAAACGCACTAAGAAAATTGTTCATTCAAATAAGAAAATAATAGGTTTAAATAACAAAGAATGTATTGAAATTGCAAAACAAATAAAAAAAGGAAATTATTTATCTTTTTTAAATTTAATGAGTTTTGAATATTATGAAAACACTTTAATAAATGCATATTTAATTTCTAAAATCAGAAATTTTGATTTATTAAAAAAGTATTTAGATGTATTTGTAAATAATATAGATTGTTCTACTTCATGTGATACATTAGATTTTTATATTGGGAAAAAGAAAGAAAAATATTTTACGATTGCATTAAGTTATTTAGAAAGTGATAATCCATATGCAAGAATAGTTGCATTTATAATATTATCTAAGTATATTGAAGATAATAAATATATCGATGAAATTTTTAACATTATGAATAGGTTTTATGATGAGAAAGATATGAATGTAAATACTATTATTGCATGGTTATTTTGCGAATGTTTTGTTAAACAAAGAGATAAATCAATATTATTTTTAAGCGAACACAATTTAAATAAAACAGCAATAAATATAGCTGTTCAAAAATGTAGATATTGTCATAGAATAGATAAAGAAGATAGAATTGCGTTATTAAAATACAGAAAAAGATAGTTATGGATGAAATTTTAAATAAGTTATCTAAATCTAAGTTTAGAAGTAGTTTTAAATTAAAAGAAAAAGATATTTTATATATTAAAGATAAAGGGTTAAATACTATTAAAAGCCATGCTTACGATTTTATAAATAAAAGATTAGCGCAAAAGACTATTTTTAACGATGGAACTCAAACACCAATGAGAGGGCATCCTGTTTTTATCGCACAACATGCCACTGCTACGTGTTGTAGGAAATGCTTATATAAATGGCATAAAATAAATATGAATAAAGAATTAAATACCAATGAAAAAGACTATATAGTAAACCTAATAATGGCATGGATAAATAAAGAATTAAATGAAAAAAACTTACATTTGTAAGTCTTTTTTTAATCAAATTTCATATTAGCAAAATATTTCTTTAAGAATTCATCTGTATAATAATTATCATAAAATTCGCCTATAAAAGTTAATGGTCTATGTCCTTTATGCCTTAAATATTGTCTTCCTAATGCTGTCCATGATATTAGCATATCTAATATCAATAATACTCCTAAAACACAATATAATGTATTCATTATATTTATAGGTATTTTATCTAACAACCTTGAAATAAATGGATATACTATTTTCATAAGAAGTACACATGCAAATCCCCAAATTAACATTATTGATAATGCTGTCCTTCCGTTTAAATTAAATGGTAAATCACTATAGTCCCATGATATACTACCTATAAACGTTTCTTGTAAATAACTTGTTAAATACTCAAATGCACCACCTATTAACATACCTTTTAAATATATTTTATACCATAACTTATCATTTTTAAGCAAAAGTACCATTAATACTGCACCCGCACCATACACAATATTCAAAGGACCATATATTACCCCTCTATGTACATTAAAACTAAAGATTCCTGTATTATTTAAATTAGTAAATCCTTCTAAAAGATCTTCATATATTGTTCCTGCAATACATCCAATTATAAAAATAAGTAAACACTTCTCTTTAGTTAACTTACTATTCATTTTACCACCTACTACATTATATGTAATAAGTTTATCATATTTTTATAAGTTTGTCTTTATATAAAATCAGTTATAAAAATTACTTTTTATAGTGTTACAATTATGTAATTTTAATACTTCCTCTAAAAATTATAATTTAATATTTTAATATTTCTATTATAGAAGTCATCTCATCTTTTGAAATATTATGTCCTATAAATTGATATAAGATATCATCATATACAAATGTAGCTGTTAATTTTTCATCACTCCAATTATTTGTATATACAATAATATTAGTATTTAAGTTTCCTGATTTATATGAATTTTCTATATTCTTTTCACCTGTAGCATCAATACCTTCTTGAAAAGCTAATACATATCCATCATCAGCATATTTATTAAGCATACTTACTGATACACCAATATATTTATTATCATTTTCTTTATAAAAATAAGGAATCCATAAATCAACTCTACCAATAGTACCATTATCATTTAAAGATGTTCTATAATATATTTCACTTGTATTATTTTCTTGAAGTTTAAGAATTGAGAATCTTAACATTTCTTCAACTTCTTCAAATGTCATTTTAAAACTTTCTGAATTTTCTTTTACTTTTATAGCATCAGTTGGTATTTCTTTAAATTTATTATTTTCTGATATTTTTACTTCTTCGCCATTTTCTAATTTAATTGATGTACTCCAGTTTTGAAAAAATTCTTTAATCTCTTTTGCATATACAACTGTAACTGATAATAAACATACTGCTACTGCGATAGAACAAACATAAGATAATTTAAATCTTCTATGAGTTTGTTTATTTATTGTCATATTTAAAATATTCCTTTCTAAATCCTCGGAAATACTAACATCCGAGAAAGCATTTTTAATTTTCTTATTCATTTGTATGCCTCCTTTAAAATTTCTTTTAATTTCTTTCTAGCACGAGATAGTATAGTTTGAATATTTGTAATTGATAAATTTAACATTTCAGATATTTCTTTAATCTTATAATCTTCATAATAATATAGGAAAATTATAATTCTATATCTTTTAGGTAGTTGTAATATTGCTTCTAAAAGATCATTATTAGGTAATGTAATAGATAATGTGTTTTCTTCTCTTTCTACAAAAGCAATAATTTTTTTCTTCCAAGAAGACAGTAAAAATGTTTTACATTCATTAATTGCAACTTTAATAAGCCATTTTTTTATATCTTCGTCTTGCCTTCTTAATATTTCATTATGATTATATAATTTAATAAATGTATTTTGAGTAATATCATCAGAATCAGATTTATTTTTAGTATAACTATATACTAATCTATATATATCATTTTTATATAAATCAAAAACTCTAATAAATTGCTTATCCAATATACCACCTCCGTTATATTTGAAAGCTTTCACTATAATAACTAATGAAATAATAGTAATATCACACTAAATTTTAAAAAAATGCAAATTATTTTTTTTAATTTGCACTATAAAATACTTTTTTCTAACAAATACATATGTCCAAAATATGGTGAATTTTCTATTTCTGTAATACTTTTTATTTCATCATTAGTAGATACAATCATCGAACCATAATTCATAAAAGCATCATGGTTTTCGTAATCATTCCTATATGAAGACTGTTCTTTTCTATAATTTGACATGTCCTCTAGCAATTTATCCTTCTTATTTCTTATTTTAGTTAAATTATCTTCTAAATTTTCTTTTTCCTCAATTAAAATAATATCATCAGTTGAATTATACCCAAGTTTGTTATCCATACTACTAAATCACCAACCTAATTAAAACTCATATGTGTTTGAATCTATTATACCATTTAGGATTATTTTTATAAACTATCTAATTTTTAAAGATCATAAGTCGTAAAAATAAATAAAGAGATTCAATTTCCTGAATCTCTTATATTTCATTGGAGGGCCTAGTCGGATTTGAACCAACGCTCGGGGAGTTGCAGTCCCATGCCTTACCACTTGGCTATAGACCCACAAGAGCATTATAACACAATATAAGTTTATTTTTCAACCTTTATTATATTAAATGCTTATTTTTTTTATTTATGTAATTTTTTATTTAAAGTGCATAGTTATTGTATAACTAATTTGTAATATTATTAATTTTTTTAGTGTTTAAAATGTGTTGTTTATTTTGTTTTTTATCTATTACTATAATAACTACAAAAGTAAGAAATCCAACTATACTTAAAGATATACCTACATTTAAATATGGTGCTTTATAACTTATTTCAACGTTGTGGTTTCCTTTGCTTATTGGTAACCCTATAAATCCTTTATTTATATTTTTATATTTGACTACTGCATTATCTACTTTTATAGTGTATCCTTTGTCATATGGAATTGATGTTACTAAGTAAGAATTATCTTCAGTGATATTTATTGTACCTTTTATCGTATCATTATCAAATGATGTCAAATTAAAGTTTGTTAAATCTTTTTTTCTTCCTTTAATATTATCATAATCTAATGTATACATCTCAATATCTTTAATGTTATATGTACCCTTAGTTAATTCTATATTTAAAGTATTTATATTTTTATCTGAAATGACGAATTTGAAGTTATTATTCTTATTAGGATAGGGCCACGTCTTACAAGTTAAAATATTTTCAACATTGTTTATAGTCATACTTATATTATCTGCAATACCACATCTATTTTCTTTTAACCCATTTATATTTATAAATAAGAATTTATTATTTAATTCTTTATCTAATACTACTTTCAAATGTCCTTTATCTTTTACTTTTAATACATAATCATTATTTTTATCTTTTTCTATTACTACTCCATCATTTAAAGTTATTTGATATGTAATATTTTCTTTATTAATTGTAGTACTATTTTTATTGTAAGAATCATCTTCTACAATTACATTTTTTAATAATAATTCTGTTTGATATGGATAACTATAATTAGAAAATTCTTTAATATTTAATAAATTATTACTTGCATATATTATTGGAAATGCTTCTTTATTTAAATAAGTATTATTGTTAATTTTGGTATATCCTATTCCTAAATCATAATCAGAAAATGAATATTTAACTCCCATAAATGTATTAAATAATATATTATTTGAAGCGGGTACTAGAAAATAATTATATTCAAGCATACTTGTTTTAAATGTATCTCTTAGAAATTTTAAATAATTTTTATTATATGTTGATGAATATATTGTCGTAGTATAATATCTTTGATTATATATTTTATTTACTGTTTTAGTTGGATACATTAAGTTATTTGATCTATAAAATGAGGTATCACTATCTATTACATCATTTATTTCTTTTTCAATATTTTTATCAAATATTTTATTTAACATATCTCTACTTACAAATTTCTCATTTAATGCTTCATATCCAGCCATACCTAATGCTACTAAAACAATATATAAAGTCATAATAGTTTTAATGTATTTCTTTTTATCTATTAATAGCATCAACAGAATAAATCCTATAAAAAAGAGATAATTTATTTGCTTTTCTTTATAATAATATAGTGGTATTAATATTATGAGTAAAAATATAGTAAATTTCTTTGTGTTTATCTTTTTATTATATAAATCGCTTAAGAAAACTGCAATCATATAACCAAATACCGGTATAAATGGTATAAAACACTTTTCTCTTAAATATAATCCTCCATTTAATATATACATAAATATTGGCATAAATATTATGATACTGCAAGATGTTGCAAATACTATATTACTTTTTTTCTTTGTATAGAATAAATATAATAAAGATACAAATCCAATCATAGATACCCCAATAGAATATGGGCCATTAAATAGTTTATATATTTTTAAGTGTGGTGTAAGTAATTGTATTAAGCTAATTGTAGAAGTTGATTCTCCTCGTCCTTGAAGCAATGTGTATGCTGTAGGAATCAATAATATCCCAGCCATAGATATACCTATAAATACTAGTAATACATATTTTATTCCATTAATAATTAGTTGTTTAAAAGTAAAATTATTATTTGTATCTATATATCTATACAAGTAATATAATGATACTACTATTATTCCGCATACACTATAATAATAACTTGTCATAATCATTAGAAATATTCCTAAAATTAAGATAGTTTTATTTTTATATTTTAAATATTTATCCACTCCAATTAATGACATAATTAAAAATGGCATATAGTTTACAAACATCATATGACGGTGCATTTGGAATATTAATGGTGGTGCTAAAGTGAATATTAAAGATGTTATTAAAGTTATATTGTCATCAAAACCATGAGATTTTATCCATTTATAAAATAAAACTGATGTTATCATTAAAATTATTATATTTGCTATTATGGTATATGTTTGCATACTTAAAAATGGAAATAAATATGATATTAATACTATTGGACTTAATAATCCATAATATGATAAATTAAAGATATTTTGCCCACCACCATAATTAAATGCTAAATTGGGTAATAATTTACCCGTATTGTAAAAAGTTTGCCTAAAATAATCTGGTATTATTGTATGTTGATTTATCCAATCTGTATCTGAACCAAACAGATTAGAAAATTTAGTCGTTAGAAAAACTATCAAAATAATATTTAAAAATAATATTAGATAGTCTCTTATTTCTTTTTTATTCATTGGTATTCACCTTACTTCTTAAATTAATGCTATTTTAATACATATGTATATTTTATATTTCTAACATTAAATTCTATTCTTATATTACTTGACGCTCCTATATTTTCATCTGCTGATAAAAATATATCTTTATCTTTATAGTTTACTGGTGTAATATCTTTAATATTTAATGTGTACTCTTTATTATCATAAAGATAAATTATATGTGCATATTTTTCTATAAAATCTTTAAAATCTGTTATATAGCTTATATTTTCATCTAAATTTAAATCATATGTTAATTTTAATACTTTACCTTCTTTATTCACTATATACTTAGTATTGTTATTTACTTTATAAGTGTAGTTATCTTTTACGCCATAGCCAGTTAAAGTTAAAGTAGTATTATTTAAATTTGATGTGGAAAAATCCAGTTCTTCATTTAATTTTACTGTTTGTCCTTCTTTAATATTATCTAGTGATACTGGTTTTATATTAACCCTTTTATATAAAGTGTTTACACCCTTTTTATTATAGGTTATTTTATCTGTATATCTTAAAACCATTTCATTATTTAAATCATCATCATTAATTATATATATAGCAATATAATCATTACTTTTCTCTGGTTCAATTTTTTGATCATAATAACCATTACCTATATCTATGAAACTAGCATAATGTGTTGTATTTGGCGTATAAATTTCACTTTTTGCTTCTATTCTTAAATTATTTAATATTATACCTCTTTCGGCAGATAAATTATAAAGGTTAAATTTTACTATTAAATAACTTTTATTACCTTTTAATAGTTGTTTTCCTTTATAATCATATTTTGTTACATAAACATCTGTTATTCTTAAATTAAAATTATTTAAATCTATTACTTCATTTATTTCATATCTTCTGTTTGCTACATTATTTTTTACTATAAATGTAGTGGGTATAATTACTAAAGCAAGAAATAATATCATAATTATAATTGTTTTATTTTCTATAAAGAATACTTTCCAGTTTTCTTTTTGCATTTCAAAATTTCTTAATACTTTATCTGTATCAATTCCAGATATTAATTCTATTTCTTCATTATCAGTTACATCTATTTCTAAGGATTCTAAATCTTCTCCAAAGTGAAATTTTTTAATATCGAATCCTAAAGTACGTACTAAAAATAAAATTGAAAATATAATTTGTATGATAAATGCAATTAAGCTTATATCTCTTAATAACCTTGCTTCTTTAGGTGCCAAACCCTCTATTACTATTGTATTAATTGCACCTCTTGAAATAAAAGAAAATACAATAAATGCTACATAATAACATATTATTACAAAATATAATGTTTTGGGTTTATCTTTTGTTTTTAAAAGTATAAATATTATTAAGGAAAGTGCTACAACAATAAAAGAAAATATTATTAATAATGTAGGAACGTATGTATGTGCAATATTTTCTGCTGTTAAAACTTGTCTAGTACTTGCATATTTATTAAAAAAGTCAAATAATAATTTGGATTTATAAAGTATATATGTTGAAAAAATTAATATTAAAAAGTGAATAAATCTAAAATTTTTAATTAAAAATGCGTATGGCTTTCTTACTATCATTATATTCACCTACCTTACTATGATTATACTATAATAAAGGATAAAAAAAAAGATTAAGATTCATCTTTTTTCTTTATAGCATATTTCTTTTTTTCTCTCATCATATACTCAGTTATTTCTGTTTCAATTTCACTAAGTGCACTTTTTGATATATTTGATATAATTGCTAATTCTTTTACTGTATCTATAACAATTTTACCCCATAAAACTCCTGAATTTGCTTTTAAATCATTAAACATATCAGGCGTTACTGAATAGAAAAAATATCCAAAAAATAGTCTTTTTCTTGCAAATACAAGTCTCTTATTAGTAAGTGCAACTATAAATGTATTTGGGACTGCAATGCTTGAATTATTCTTTTGACCGGCAAATACATATAATACTTCTTCTCCTGGATTTAAATGTTTTTCTAATACTTCTGAATGTGCTTTTAATCTAAATGCAACCGTGCCTTTATATTTCTTTTTAAATTTTTTTACTTTATTATATACGTCCATCTTAACCACCATACTTTCTTAAAAATTCTCTAGTCATATCTTCATCTAATAATTCGAATTTATATTCAACAATATTACCATTTTTAATTACTAATGTCGCCGGAGTAAACCACATTCCACTAAATATTTGATTTGATGATTCTAATTTATTCCAATCGCCTTCAGATTCTAGCGAATCAGTATTTAAATAATAAACTTTAATCTTAAGTTCAGTTGATACTTTTTCAAGTATAGGTGCATATTTTTTATATTCATTTGAATTTTTTCTGCCTATATAGACAACTGATAACTCATTTGATTTAATTACTGATAAATACTTATTGATATCTATATTTATAAAAGACATTGCCGCATCAGGATTTTTTGACCCTTCTACAAATCTTTTTAGTATAGAATATTCCTTATTTCCTTTTACATTAAGTATTTCCTTACCATTTTTTATAGATATAATTGTAGGTGATACAAATCCATCATCAAATACTGTATTGCTACTAATTAATTTTTCTTTCTCATCATCATTTAACTTACTTTCATTTAATTCTTTTATATCTATTTTATATTCTGTTACTAACTTACTTAAAGAAGGTTCAATAAGTTCACATTGAGCACAATTATCATTTTTTATATATATGTAAGATAGTTCTTCATTCTTGTATAAATCCATATATTCATCAAAATCTATCTTAGTAAATAAACCAGCTTTAGCAGGTGTTTTATTTAAGAAAATTATACCTGAAGCAATTAAAACAATCACGAATATAAGAAGTATTATAGGATAATATTTCTTCTTTTTAATCTCTCTAGTTTGAACAGTTTCAATTAATACTGGTTTTTCTTTTAAAGTGCTTTCTAAATCTTCTTGTGGATTTTCATCTATTTTTATTTTTTCTTTAATTACTTCTGGTTCAAAAACCTCTATTAGTTTATCTTTTTTATCTGATATATTATCATCTTTTATATTATTATTTATAATTTCATTTTCATTTATTATTTTCTCTTTACTTATATTATTAGTTTTATTACCAGTTTTATTTTTATTATATTTTTTGTTTTTACTATTTGCTTTTTTAGTTGCTGTTATTTTTTTACTCTGATTTTTCTTATTTACATTGCTTTTTTTATTAACTTTTCTCTTTTTTTTACTTGTACTTTTCTTCTTATTACCCTTAGACTTAGACAATGTAAATCACTCCTTACTAAAATCTATAATTATTATAATTTATTTATATTACTAAGTCAATTAAATATACCTAATCATGTAATTAATAATGGTACTTTTTACTTTTTTTACATATATTATAATGTACCAGTATATTAAGAGGTGCTTATGAAGAGGAATATTGTTAAAACCTATATGGTGGAATATAATTATGAAGCTTAATAAAAGTTTAACTAAAATCAAGAAAAATGATATATATAAAGATAATCCAAGTGATATAATTGTATCATTTATTAATTTGTGTGATAATAAAATATTTAACAAAATGATAAATAAATTAAATACATTTAATATGCATATAGAAAAATATAAGATCAAATTTGGCAAGTATTGTTATAATGATAACGATTTTATAGTAATAAATTTAGAGGATATCAAGAAAAACAATATATTAGATAAAAATATTATAGAAGATTTAATTTATTTTTTAGAACCAACTTTAAATGTAATTATTGTGGATAACTTATCAATTAAAAACATAAATATGATACTAGAGTTATTAGAAATATCTAATAATTCACTTATATGTATTCTTGATAAAAGTATTAATTCTAAAATTGATATTGATAAATTTAGTGATAAATTAAATATACCCATAATTAATCCATATAATGCATCAGATATAGGTTTAATCAAAAATAAAATATATATACATTTAACAGATAATAAAAATGTTACAAACAAGATTTTGTATAATGATGAAATTGAAAATGCAATAAATACTGTGGATAACTATTTAAAAAGTATAATATCTAATAATACTAGATGGTTAAGTATTAAGTTATTAACAAATAGTAATGATAATTTATTATCTAATTATCTTGGCTTTAATATTAACTGTGACAAAGATTTATTAAATTTAGTTAATAAAGAAAAAGCAAATTTTAATAATATAAAAAAAGATATTAATAAAGAACTACTTCTTAAAGCAATAAATATTTATTTTAGTATAAGAATTAAATAATAAATTATTCATCTAACTTCTTATTATTTAATGTATCTTCTCTTAACTTAATAACTTCTTTTTTTAAATTAGCTATCTCTTCTTCAATAGTAGTTTTTTCTAAAAATTCTTTTATACCCGGCTTTTCTTTTAGTTTTTGAGTTACTGTTGTACCTTGGGCATTTATAGTTAGTATTACTTGACCTAACAATTCAAAAAAATTGCCTATAGAATTTTGTTGATTTAATGTAAGAGACGGAGAAATTATAAATCCAATTATAGTAGCAACAAGAGTAAATTCATATGGATTAAGTGTACTTAACCAATTTGAAAAAGAACAAAAGTCAAAATTTTCTAAATCATTTATATACTTATTATCCATAAAACCACCTATTTATATTTATGCTTAAAAATAAAATAAAGGAATCAAATCCTTTATTTTATTGCTTCAAAAAATAAGTAATTTTTAACATACAATTCAAATATCTTTCTAAAAATATCTTCTAGTCTATTTGACATATATTTTTCTATAATTCCCTTTATTTTATAATAATCCTTATCTATATCGTTATTTCTTCTGCTTGAATAATATGGTATTTCTAAAAATTTATTAAGTTGTTTATTCATTTCAAGTACTTCGCCATGAAGTAGCTTAGATCTATAATTATACATGTATTTTAATTCTTTTTTAAAGTCCTCTAAATCTATTTTATTTTTTATACTGTGAGTAAGTGAAAATGAAGCTGAAATTTTCTCAACAAATTGTTTTGATATTGAATCTTCTACATTATATCTATTAGTAGATGGACTGTGAGTTACAAACATTTCAAGAAGTGTAACGTAATCAGTTATCTCTTTTTTGTATGATTTATTATTTTCTGAATAGAAGGTCTCAATAATAAACATGAAATTATCAAAATTATCATCTTTTATGTTTATAAATTTATCAACTAAATTTCTATTATTTCTTGATTCAAATGTAGTTTTTCCTAATTTTGATAAAAAAAGTATAGATGAATTGTACTTAGAATCACGATAATTATATATATCATAACTTATTTTAACTCTATTTATATAATTATAAAAATTAATAAACGATTTCCTAAATTCTAGAATTAAAGCATCTTCTGTTGTTTTAGAATTATCATATTTTTTTAATTTTTCGAGCAATAATTCCCTATCATAATCAATTACTATTAGCCTTCTTAGGTAATTTCTTAGCACTTTTGATATATTATTAGTTTTAAAATCATCCATTACTGGTTCATAAGTTTCTTTATTAGATTCAGTTAAATAAATTCTTACAAGGATTTTTAACTCACATAATGAAAAATAATCAGCAATCGAAAACATTCTTAAACTTTTCATCATATAATCAACTGTACTATTTTCTTTAACTATTTTATATTCTTCATACGCATTTTTAAGCCCATATTTTTTTATTATTTTTTTGTACTCATTTTTAAGTATTTCAAAGAAAAAATTTTCTTCTTCAGAATTTAAATTCCTTAAGTAAAAATTAAAGTACTTAGATAAATATAATTTATTAGAAATATCAAATCTTAAATTTGTAAGATATATCCACTCACTACCCATAATACCACCCTTAAGAAGTATATCATAAGGTTTATTTAATGTAAATTATTGATATTATGCATTATATTTTGTTTTTTGTATCGTGCCTTTTTCATGATTTAGTGGTGAATATATTGAATATAGTTTTAACGGAATATTTCCTACATTAATAATATTATGCCAAGTATTTTTAGGTACTATTGTCATATAATTTTCATGCATTTCATTCTTATAATCAAAATTATTTTTATTAATACCCATTTCTACTACTGCATTGCCTTCTGTTACACATAAAATCTGTTCAACATCTGGATGAATTTCAAGTCCTATACTTTCACCTACTGGTATACTCATAAGTGTTACTTGTAAATTATCCCCAGTAAAAATTGATATTCTATAATTATTATTTTCATTACTTAATTTATTAATATTAAACGTTGCAGGATATCCTCCATAATCTTTTAAATAGTTATTAGTATTATGATAATAAGAGTAATCATAACATCTAGGAAAATAATCACCATAATAATTAAAATAATTCATGTTTTGTCCTCCTTATAAATAATATATGTCTTTATAGTAAATTTGACATACCTACTTAAATTAATGGTAATATCTATATAAAAATTTAAAAAGACTACTATTTAGCAGTCTATTATCTACCCATATATTCAATTATTATTGTAACTAAAGAATTTGTAAAATAAGAATCTGATTTAATATTATTTAAATCTGGGGAATTTAAATATATATCTTTATTTCCTAAATTAACAACTTCATATTGCTCATCTAAGTTATTTACTGCTATAACTCCATGCATAACTATTTGTCTAGCATTTTCATCATTTCTCCATTCACTAGCACCTATATAAACATTATCTGTATTAGCTACTTTAAATCCTAGTGTAATAAAATCTGTATCAGAATTAAATATTGTATCTTTCTTTAAGGAAAGAGATGCTATTGCAGTTATTTTATAATATCCAATTTCATTAAATTGTATAGTACTCTTACTTGTATCTAAATTTATTAATCCATAAATATCAAGTTCTTTTCTATTAATTGGTAACGCAGAATTACTTTTTACTAAAATTCCATCTACATTTGTTCCATCGTTAAACGTTACTAAATATATATTTTTTGTAGAATTTATTCCTATAGGACTTGTTGGACCAAAACAATATATTCATTTACAAAAATCATTATTATTTCAATTACCCGTATTTCATCTCCTTTCATGCTATTTTATGTAAACCATCATTTATATATAATAATCGTCATAATTTTTTTCTTTACCCCACTTATAAATGATTTATTTAAAACTTAAATTTATACATAAAATATAATCGTTTTCATAAATAAATATGAACTTTGAAGATAAAATTATTACAAAGGTTCTTTTTAAAAAGGTTACATGAGATTGATATATATATAAAATGATGAAACCTACTTTTTACAACACTATAGCATTCGGTAATTTTATAGATATGCAAACTGCTAGAATATCAAATGATTACATATCACGTATAAATACTGGAGTTAAAGAAGATGCGGGTGCATCATTTTCATTGTATAACGCCACTACAGGTACTGAGGTTAGTGACTTATTTTTTTGAACTTAATAAAGATTTTTAAAGAAACAAATTTTGTTGATACAACTGCGCCTCCTGCATTGCAATTTAAAACTAATATTACAGATCTATCTAGTAGTACAAATATAAAATTTACCTATATTACTGTGGTAATTAAAGATTTCTACGTATAAAATACAAATTATAGTTTACATCATCATTTTGTAATGATATTATTAAAATGGTGATGATATGGAAAATAGGAAAACTAAAAAAGAAATAGTACAAATGCTACTAAAAAGAAATTTTGAAGAAAATGATGAAGAAGAATTAATTAATATGCTTACTCGAGAACCAATTGCAGTTGATGTTGATAAGCAAAGTGATGAAAAAAGAACATTTGGAGATAAAGTTGCAGATAAAATTGCTGAAATTGCAGGTAGTTGGACCTTTATACTTTGTATGATATTATTTTTAGTATTATGGATTATACTAAATTTATTTGTATTAAAAGATAAAGATCCATACCCATTTATTTTACTTAACTTAATTTTATCTTGTATAGCAGCCTTACAAGCACCTATAATTATGATGAGTCAAAATAGAGAAGCTAAAAAAGATAGAGCAAGAAGTTCAAATGATTATAAAACAGATTTAAAAAGTGAATTAATACTTGAAGAGTTACATACTGAAATAAAGCAAATAATTATAAATCAAAATAAAATTTTGAAATATTTTAATAATGAAGACCAAAAATAATTTAAAACTATGTAAATATATAAAAAAACAGTTTTAAATTTTTTTTACATTTGGTATTATTAGAATGGTGATTATTTATGTTAAAGAAATATTTAATTATATTTTTTGTATCAATGTTTCCATTAATTGAATTAAGAGGTGCTATTCCATATGCGGTAGGATTTAATTTGCCACTACTTCCATCCTATATAATTGCAATTATTGGAAATATGTTACCCGTACCATTTATATACTTATTTGCAAGAAAAGTATTAATTTGGGGAAGTAATAAAAAATATATCGGTAAATTCTTTACATGGTGTCTTAAAAAAGGTGAAAAAGGTGGAGAAAAACTTAAAGCATCCGCTGGTAAAGGATTATATATAGCATTATTAATATTTGTTGGTATCCCTCTTCCAGGAACAGGAGCATGGACTGGTACACTTGCCGCATCTATTCTTGATATGGATTTTAAAAAAAGTGTCCTTGCTGTTATGGGTGGTGTAGTTCTTGCAGGTGTTATTATGGGAATAATCTCCCTTGGATTATTTAAAGGAATACTTGGATAAGCAGCACACAATAAATTAAATTATTATAAAATTTTATATATTAAGTTTTAAGAAGCAAGTTACATGCTTCTTTTTTTGAAAATATTTTTTCAAAAATTACCTATTTTTACCAATTTTATATATACATAATATTTTCTTTTATATGTAAAATTAATTTATAATAAAAATACATCATTAAATCGTGCATATGTAAATGCTATTATATCTCCTTTACAATTTCTTTTATTATAAGTCTTTATACGTGTATACTTTAAATTTCAGTTACACTTTAAAATTCATATGTTGACATTATTTGACTTTTTGTAAATTTACATATTTAAATATTCAATCGTACTATATTTTACTTTTCATATATATTACAATGTTATTGTTATCCTAATATTATAAACTTTTTTCACAAATTATTTTCTATTTACCAATAACTTTTTTGTAATATAAAAAAATCCATTTTTTAAAATGGATAAGTTTATTAATATCTTAATAACAACCGGAGATATTAATGAAGACTACGAAATAATTGATGCAATTTTTGCACTAGATTCATGCACTGAAGGTTTTTTTAAAAGTGCAGATTCTAATAAAGCATTTGACAAAGTAAAAGATGGGCTTCGTAAAAAAGCGAGTGAATTGGGTGGGCACGCAGTAATTAATTGTCAATTTGAATATCG
>HF990813.1:31441-36981 GCA_000436255.1 Clostridium sp. CAG:1193
CACAAGGACTTATGGGTTCTAAACAAGTAATTGAAATTTTTGCTTACGGAACAGCTGTTAGATTACATTAATATCATAAACTTTATTATAAATATATTTTTTAGTTATAAAGCCAAAATAATTTTAAAGAATAACTTATTCTTATAATTAATAACTAACATCATAATTTTGTTTTTTAATAATAAAGTTATTTTTAATTTGATTATAAAAAAGCTCAATTTCTTTCTAGAGAAAATGAGTTTTTATATATTAATTCAAGCATTGCATAACTCGAACAAATTTCCAAATGGCAGGGGATGAGAGAATCGAACTCCCAACAGTGGTTTTGGAGACCATTATTATACCATTTAACTAATCCCCTATGCACATACATACATGCATAATTAAATAATACACATTTTATCATAATTTGTCAAATAAATATATATAATTTTATAGGTGAATTTTTATGATTATTAAATATACTAAAAAAGATTTAGAATTACTTGCTAGATTAATGAGAGCTGAAGCGATAGGTGAAGGCAATTTAGGAATGCTTATGGTTGGAAATGTTGGTATAAATAGAATCATTGCAAATTGTTTAGATTTTGTTAATATAAGAAGTGTAAGCGATATGATTTATCAATCTCCAGGTGGTTTTAGCGGAAAAGATAGTCCTTTATTTTTTAGTAATCCTACAACAAGACAAAAGCAACTTGCAGAAAGAACCTTAAGAGGAGAATATTTTTATCCTGCTACTAACGCATTATGGTTTTATTCTCCTAAAAATAATTCTCCTTGTACAAGTACATGGTTCAATCAAAAACTAGCAGGTAAATACAAAAATCATTGTTTTTATGAACCCGCTAGTGGAGTATGTATAAATCTACACTAATTATAATGGTATTCTTATAGTCTGGCCAATACTTAATAAATTACTTGTTAAATTATTAAGTTTTTTTATTTCATTTACCGTTGTATTATATTCTCTTGCAATTGAATAAAGACTATCCCCTCTTTTTACAGTGTATACAATTTCTTCTGTTTCCGTTTTAGGCAGTTTTAATACCATCCCAACACTTAGTAAATTGCTTGTCAAATTGTTTAATCTTTTTAACTCATCTACTGTTATATTATTAGATAGTGCAATACTGTACAAACTATCTCCTCTTTTAACAACATATGTATTTGATTCAGGAATAATTTCCACCTTTTCATTTGTTTCTTTGGTTGGTAGTTTTAATATTTGCCCAACATCAAGCTCATCTGTCTTTAGATTATTAAGTTTTTTTAATTCTTCTATTGTAGTGTTATTTTTAATTGCAATTTGATATAAACTATCACCTTTTTTAACTACGTATTCCCCTTCTTTTACTACATCCTCACCAGCATATGTAGGTAATTTTAGTATTTGACCAACATATAATTCGTAATCTGTAAGATTATTTAAATTAATTAAATCATCTACATCTAAATTATTATCCCTTGCAATACTTTGAATAGTATCACCATATTGTACAACGTAAGTATTAGAAGGTGCAGTTGTATCTACATCAATATCAGTTTTATTCTTAGAGGGTATCTTTAAAGTATCTCCAATACTTAGAGTATTATTGGTAAGGCTATTTAATTTTTTTATTTCATTTATCGTCGTATTATATTTTGATGCGATTGAATAAAGACTATCACCTTTTTGCACTACATATGTAATAGTTGAATATGTAGGTTCAACAAAACCAGGTATTACAAGTTTTTGACCAACATTAATTAAGTTATTTTGTAAATTGTTTGCACTTTTAAGACTACTTACACTTACACCAAATTTTTTAGCAATACTATATAGGCTATCGCCTCTTTGTACCTGATATATACTTCCTTCTGAAACTTGATCATAAGGTGCACCAACGTAAGTGGCAATTGCTCTTACCGTAGCTTCTGCCAAATTTTGCCAATTATTTTTAATAAAATTTGCATCTTTGGCATTATCCACAAAACCATATTCAATTAAAACCGGTTCAGTATTCCCAGTCTGCCTGTGAATAAAGTAATAATCTTTTGATGGATTAGATGGTAATCTTCTTTGATACCATTTTCTTATTGTTTGCCCTGTTTTGGCAATTTCTTCCAATATTAGTTTTGACAATGTATCATTATTTCTAAGCGCATATACTACTTCAGCGCCTGTTCCACCTCATGACGGCTCTAGTGGTTATTAATTGTTATTATTAACCTTATTTTGTTGCTCCATAGCTTTCATCATTTGATATTTAGCAAGTATAGCACTTTTATTTTGTTCATGTTGAAGTTCTGCAGATAGTTTTAATAATTCCTTTGTAAAATCATTAAAGTTCCTACAATTATCAATCATTTTCTTTGTTAACTCTTTCCAGTTATTATCAATATTTATTGCTTGTTCTACTGTCATGTCTATCTCTCCTTTCCTTATTTAATTATTATAAAACATTTCAATTATTAAATATTGCCAAATTTCTGCCATTTTTTTGTAATATTTTCGTAATTATTTTAGTTCAACTTTTTCAAAAGTTTTAGATACAGTATATACATTTTTATTATCTACTTTTTCCTGTCTTCCTTTATATATTGTCAAATTATTACCTTTTATATTACAATCTAAAGTAATGTAATAATCATTATTTGAATATACTACAACTTTATCATTTCCTATAATATTATAATTCCTAATTAGTTTTAACTGTGAATAAGTTTTACCACCATATAATAGTAATAACAAAATTATTAAAAATGGTAATGCTTTAAAATAGTTCTTAATTTTAGCTTTTGCCTCATCATTATCTGTGATTTCATCTTTTTTAAAAAAGAAAGATGAATAAATAAATTCTATTATGAGCAAGGCTATATTAAATATTGTAAAGCTAAACCAATCAACAAATTTAAAATAGACAACACTTAATATTATATTATAAAAGATTATTGTTAGTAATTCGCTGATTATTTTTCGATTCACTTTTTCTTTAAACTTTTTAGCTAAACTATTTGTACTAAATAAAATAGATAAAAATGCAACTAAAAATATAATTGACAAACATAATGAATAAATAAACCCTTGATCATTAAATCTATATAATCCAATATTCAAGCCATAATACGAAAAATAATAACTAGCTGTGATATACTCAAAAAATCTTAAGATATATAATATTACAATACATAAAGCCGAGCCGCATGCAATAAATAATTTATAATATTTATTAATTACTTCGATTGGTTTTTCAATTAATAATTCATCTTTATTAGTCTTTTTCATAAAAATCCCCCTATCTAAAGTGTTTGCTATATATTATAACATATTTTTATTACAATTAATCTTTATTCCGCATCTTCCATAAGGATTTCTTATTGGATTCTTATCAACATATTTAAAAGTATAATCATCAAGTATTTTATATTTAAATTTAATTGTTATATTTCTATCTTCATCTGCTTCTATTCTATCTATTATGGTAAATAACAAATCTCTATTTGGTTTTTCTATATTTAATAATTCTTTTATCTTCTTCGTATAATTTGGTATTTTATTAGCACTATTTTTTCTTTTTAAAATTTCAAGTTCTATTTCTTCTAATTTTTCTTTTAAATTTCTCATTTTTTGTTCGTAAGGAGATACTATCATTTTGTATGAATCTAAAGAAATATTACCATCAATTCTATCTTGATATACTGTTTGAATATTTGAAGATAATTTTAATATATCCTTTTCTATGTCTTTTTTTATGTCATCAAGTGATTTAGTACCTGAATTAGTTCTATTAACTATTTCTTCATTTAATTCTTTAATACTCAATCCTTTAAATAAATCAGATAATAATTTGTTTAATTCTTCTAATACTTCTTCTTCAAAATAATCATATGGAAAGAAATGAGTCTTGCATCTACCTCTAATTGGGTCTCTAGCATATCTATTGCAGTTAATAGTCCAATAGTCATGATTCCTTCTATATATTACACCTAATCTATTTCCACACTCTTTGCAATAGATTAATCCCTCTAATAATCTAGTTGGTCTTTTAGTTCTTACATCAACTTTTCGATTATGATTATCTCTTTTCTTATTAATTATTCTAAATGTCTCTTTATCTACTAATGGTTCATGAGTACTTTCTACTATTACCCATAAGCTTTGATCTAGTGTTACTTTCTTTTTAGATTTATAACTAATATTAGTTTGAGTATGTTGTACCATATCACCTGTGTACATTCTATTTTGTAATATCT
Source organism: Clostridium sp. CAG:1193 (assembly GCA_000436255.1). GTDB lineage: Bacteria > Bacillota_I > Bacilli_A > RF39 > UBA660 > CAG-1193. The sequence continues at coordinate 35,675 of HF990813.1, forward strand.
TTTTTACTGAATGTATTGTCCATGCATTTTTTTCTTTTACTCTAAAAGATATTGGTAAATTTTTATAAGCACTAGGTGTTGGTGCGCCTAATTTAGTTAAACGAGTTGCTATTCCAGATATTCCTATATCATTTGCTCTCCACTCAAACATCTGCTTAACATAAGGTGCTGTATTGGGGTCTATAATTAGATGTCCTTTATCTTCTGGGTCTCTCATATAGCCATAACATGGCTTACTACCTATAAATTTACCATCTTTTCTTTTAGAATCTAATACATTTCTTATCTTCAATGAGTTTTGCTTACTATAATAGTCATTACAAGCAATAATAAATGTTGATGAATCATTACTTGCTTGATTTTTCATACTATCGTAATTTTCAACAATTGATATAAATCGTACTTTGTTTTCAGGAAAATAAGTTTCAATATAATATCCAGTCATTACATGATCTCGACCTAATCTAGATAAATCTTTTACTACTACAAGATTAATCTTTTTATTTTTTATATCTTCAATCATTCTAATAAATCCTGGTCTATCAAAGTTAGTTCCTGAATAACCATCATCTACATACTCATCTATTAGATTAAATCCATTTTTTAAACAATAGTCTCTTAATATTTCTTTTTGATTAGTAACACTTTCACTATCTGACTCATATTTTTTATCTTTATCTTCTTGAGAAAGTCTAATATAAATACATGCATTATAATTCATATTTGTTAAGTAACTATAATTCATCTTCTACCTCCTCATTTTATAGCACTTAACTTTCTTCGAGACAAGTGCATCTTACCATGATAAATAAAAATAAGCAAATCATTAGAATTATTTTTCTTCCATAATTTGCTTTAATAAATAATTTAATATTAATTCTTTAAAAATTTCCTTTTTATCTTCTTTCATACTTAAATTTATGTCTACCATAAAAGGATTATTCACTAGAATCACCATCCTTAAATGGTTTAAGTAATTCTTCTAGTTCAGCTAATTCTTCTTCTGTTAATGGAACTGATTCACATCTTTTACCATTCCAAGTTTCTACTCCATCATAATCAACACCAATAACTGGACCATCAGCACTAATAAAATCATAATTTTCTATTTTGGTTACTGTTGCATAATTGTGTATTGTTTTATTCTTATCAGAATAAGAATTTAAATATCCTTTTAAATATACATTTTTATCCAATAAAAAAAGATCTTTATTATTTTCATAAAGATCTTTATAAACTCTTAAACTAGCATACACTATACTATTATTTTCATTAGGAGAATACTTTTTACAAGTAAGTCCTAGTAT
>HF990814.1:0-254 GCA_000436255.1 Clostridium sp. CAG:1193
GCTCTATTAACATTATCTGTAAGGCAATCAACTAATAATGTCGAAGATGCTGGCCCAAATCCTTCATATCTTAAACTATCATATGATTCATCTACACCACTATTAACTTTATCTATAGCTCTATTTATAATATCACTTGGAACTTGATCTTTCTTTGCTTTTTCTATTAATCTTTTTAATGTAGGGTTTGCATCTACATCAACACTTTTTTTTGCAGCACTATAAATTTCTTTAGCATACATTGCATATAATTT
>HF990814.1:279-9315 GCA_000436255.1 Clostridium sp. CAG:1193
TACATTGCATATAATTTTCCTCTTGCTGCTCCTGTTTTTTGTTTATCTGCTGCTATACTTGGATATCTTCCCATAAATTCCTCCTTAAAACACGTTATATTTTACACTTATTTATATTTTTTTTCAATATATTTAATACCAACATGTACTCATATCTATATTTTGACTTAATGGAGTAGGATCTGGCATATCTAACTTAAGTTGAAGTGGCATTTTAAATGCTGAACCAAATGCTATACAATTTCCTGGCTGTAATAATTTAAACTTACTTACTAATTCTTCTGTTACATTTGGTACCATTTCTCTTATATAATTTAAATCTTTAGGATGTTGCATTCTAAAAACTAATAAGTTGTTACATTGACTCATTGCTGTTTCACTTATTTCTGATGGTCTTTGACTTATCATTCCAAGAATTACACCATATTTTCTACCTTCTTTTGTAATTCTTTCGAATATATTATAACCAAGTATATTTATATCATTATCGTTTTGTACATATCTATGTGCTTCTTCAAGCATTATATGTACTGGAAATGATGATCTGTTTTCAAGTGCTAATGAATAATTAAATAATAATTTAGATATAATTTTTACTAATACTTTTGCAAATCTATCGTCTACATAACTAATATTAAAATCTATTATTTGTACTTTTTCACCAGTTTTACTTGTAACTAAACTCTTTATATATTCTGATTCAGTAACATATTTATCTATTTCAAAATATTTACTATAATCACTATTTATTAATGTTTGAAGTCTGACTTTTAATATGTGATTTTCATCATATACTTTATCGCTTTTTAATACGCCTTCACCAATAAGTGCGAAATCAAACGCATGATTTAAATCTTCTAATGTATAAGGATATGTTCCATCAGGTAATTTTAATTCAAGCCCTTCTTTTATATATGAGCTAATAAATTCTATAACAAGCTGTATATCAGGTATTTTACCATCTTTATCTATTATTAAACATTGTCTTAATGTCCTTGTCCATCCAGGTACTACTACTTTACTATCTAGATTTAAATCACTAGTACTAAATGAAGATAATACTGCAAATATTTGGTCTCTTATCTGAGATGCACTTCCCCCACAATATAATATTTCTACCAATGCTCTTGCTATAATATCATTTTTATAAGTAATAATTTCATCTTCATTCCTTGAAAATATACTTACTAATTTTAATGCTTTTTCTATTATTGGAAGTTGTGTATTTTTCTCAACACCAAGAAGTAATGCATAATCATCTACATCTAAAAGCCAAAGTGGTATTTTTAATAATTCTGTATTCGCATCTTCAAATTCAGTTATTTTTGTATTATATACTTTTAAACTTGGTTTACCGTCTATATTTAAATTTTTAAATGCTTGATTATATTCTCCGTAAGCATCAAACAAGAAAAAATTAGATTTTCTTGGGCAATTATTTGGATCATTAAATAAATTTTGTATTATTCTTGCAAGGCCATGAGATTTACCACTACCAGTGTTTCCTAATATTGCAAAATGACTACTAAATAAATCATTTATATCAGTATGCACTTGATATCCGTTATATTGCATTAATCTTCCTATATATATACTCTTTTTATCTACTGCACTTCCTACTACTATAGGAAGTTCTGCACTTGTTATTACTCTACAAACAGATGCATAAAAAGGCTTTCTTGTTACACCCGGAATAAACTTATTATTAACTATTTCACCAAGTAAATTAATATTAGCAGTATCTTTATTTATTGATACAATCTCACCAATAACAACTCCACCATCCATATCAAATGCTACATGATAATTAATTATACTTTTAATTTGATCTTCTTTTAATGATATTTTTACAACTACATTATTTTTACCTATTTCAATTACATTTCCTATCATAATTACACCTATATCTTTCTTCCTTTATTTCTTTTAAATAGAAATACATATTTGTTTCTTGCTATTTTTATACTTTTTCTTAATACTTCTTCTACTTCATCAAATATTCTAAAATTCATTATAGATAAAAGTATACTTTTATCAAATACATGTTCATCTTTTAAATATTTTTTATTAAGTGCTACTAAAAAGTTATCATATTCATCAAGTGCATATGCATAAGTTGCATAATTTTCAAGTGATGATATATCTAGTTCATCTAATGAATTTGTTTTTAAATAGTTTTTAAACTCTAACCATTTTATATATTCTTCTTTCGCATCATCTTCTCTATTTTTTAAATTATTAACAACTATAGTTAAGTATGATGTTACATAAAAAATTATTAATGCTACTACTACATATTTAGTAAATAAAATATTATAAACTACTAATAATATTGAAGATACAAAATACATTAAACTATTATCAACAATTCTTTTTACTGGCTTAAAATATTTATTTTTAGCATTTTCAAACTCAAACACATTTATCCATTCTTTATACATATCATAAAAATACCCACTATTTTCAGTTGCTACTCTAAGTATTTTATTTAAAGGACAAGTATCTTTTTTACCTATATTAGAAAATAATATTTTCTTCACAAACGCTTCATTTTTTTCTAAATTACTATGTTTATCATTATCTATTAAATAATATTCATTCCCGTTTTGTCTTACTAATTTTATTTCTTCTTTTAATATTAATTCAATTATGGTAAGTATAAATACTTTATAATCCACTTTCGTACTATATAAATATCTTATATAAGGAGAATAATTATTATTTGGTGGATAATTAGTTACGGTAGTAACCACTTCCTTTTTATCTTTTTCTCTCCCTAGCTTAAATATATAATATATTGTATAAATAGCCCATAATATTGTCATAATAACTACTAATTTATATTTAAGCGCATTTGATAAAAGCAATACAAAAAGTAATGCTATTAAAACTAGTATACTCATACCTCACCTACTATCTATAAACTATATAAATTATACAATAATTATATAGTACTTGTAAATGTTATATTTAATTAAAAAGAGATTTAACTTTTAATAAATCTCTTTTTAATTTATATATTTTTAACTTAATACATGGTCATTTTAACACATTTTGTTTTCTATTTTTAATAATTTTACGTAGCAATAAACAATTAATCACTATTTTGAACCACAGTATATACTAGTTTATCCTTTTCATTTATAGATACAACTACATAACCATTAAGTGATATATCAGCATCAGTAAGTTCTTTCTCATCAATTAATCCCGCATTTATTAATACATTTAAATTAATATTTTTAGTATCTCCCTCTCTTAAATTAGATGTAAACGTTTTATCATAACTAGTTACATATTCCTTTGCAGCATCTATTATTTTTACTTCCATTTGTTTTTTTAATTGTTCTTCATTTCTATTTATAAGGCCTGATAATTTAGGTGTAATAAACAAAAATAGTAAACATAGTATTACAACTGTACATATTATTTCAATTAATGTAAACGCGTTTTTTTTCATATTCCCTCCTATATCTCATCATAACTAGAAGATGAACAAAAACTTTTATTAGTAGTATAATTTTCACATATTAAACATGCTTCATAATTATAACCATACACACTATTCTTAGTAATTTTCACAAATCCTTTACACGCTTCTGCAGATGATGAATCTAGTATTTTACTCATATTATTATTTTCTACTAATGTATTTATAGTAACATATGATGCACTACTTGAATCATTTGGTAAGACAATACTCTTATTTTCAAGTACATAATCCTCTGCCGCCTTTACCATTATTTCTTCTTTTGCTTTATATATTTTTTTATCATTTTCTTTTAGTAATTTAGTTGCTTCTGGTATAAATATAACTGCTATTACACCTAAAATTACCAAAACTAGTAAAACTTCAACTAATGTAAATCCATTCTTCTTCATAAAATCTCCCTCTTATTATAAATTAAGTATACCATAATTTGTTATAAAGAAAAAGTAAAAACATTTTATTTTGTTTTTACTTTAGTTTTATTTTTACTGCTATTAATCATATTTGCACATGTGTATGCAATAGATTCTAAATCTTCTTTATCTATATCTTTCATAGATCCTGTTTCAATAACACTATCAACACTACCCTTTACATACTTATAAGCAATACCAAGTATAGATGTTAATCCTATAAGAATTGCTTCATCTATTCCAAATACCGGGTCTATTACTACTAAATCAATTGTTGTAATAACACCTAGTGCTTGCGTTACCTTTTTTAATGTTTTACTAGTTATTTCAAGAGAATAAACTTTTTTAGCAGTCTCATCAGTCATTTCAAGAGCATCATACTTTTCTTTAATTTTATTAAGTACATCTTTACTAACTTCTTTCCTTAATATTTTTCTTTCCATTACCTACTCATCTCCTTTATAATTTCATCAAAATAAAGCGATACTATATCCTCATCTTCACTACTTACTCCAACTACTTTTTTAATACCATTTTCATTAATTAACTCACCCAGTAATATCTCATTAATATCACTTTCTAATGAATACATTACATATTCTTTATTAAGAATATCAATTTTAAATGTTGCTAAATAAGTAACATCTTTAATCTTATTATCTTCAAATATATACTTATGAATATTCATTATATTACCTTATCAAATACTTGATCTACTCTTGAAATTATATTAACTTCTTTATTTGTTATAGGGTGAGTAAATTTAATTTGATAAGCATGCAGCATCATTCTTTTAAAATTATCTTTAATTCCATATTTATTATCACCTATAATTGGATGATTAATATCTTTCATATGTACTCTTATTTGATTTTTTCTTCCAGTGTGTATTATTATTTCAAGAAGTGAATACTTTTTATTATTCTTAATCTTTTTATACTCAGTTATTGATAATTTTCCATTATTTTTATCATTTGTACTATAAACCATATGACTACTATTTTCTTTTAAATAACTTTTTATTATACCCTTATCATCTGTAATACCATGAGTTATTGCTATATATTTTCTTAAAGAAACTATATCATTCCAATTATCTTGCATCGCTCTTTTTATATTTTCATTTTTTGCAAATACAACTATTCCACTAGTTTCTTTATCTAGTCTATTAACTATAAATATTTTATTATTTTTATTTGTATTTTTTACATAATTTGAAGTATAGTGATATAATGTATTATTTTTTTCTTTATCAGTTCCAATAGTAAGCATGTTAGCAGGTTTATTTACTATTAGTAAGTATTTATCTTCATATAATATATCTAATTTATTTTTATCTTTTATATTACCTATTTGGCTTAATTTTATATCTATTACATCATTACTTTTTAAAGAATAATCATATTTAGTTACAAGTTTATCATTAACAAATACACATTCATTAGTTAATAATGATTTAATATTATTTTTTGATTTATTTTTAACATTACTTAATAAATATTTTAAAATAGTATTAGGTTCATCTACTATATATTTAGCACTTATTTGTTTCATAACACCCTATAAATTAACTAAAACATTTATAATTTTTGGAATAAATATAATTAAGCCTATTATAGCTGAACCTATTGCAAATACAAGTACAGCCCCTGCTGATATATCTTTTGCATTTTTAGCAACTTCATTTTTAGTTGGCATTGCTAAATTTACAACATTTTCAACTGCCGTATTAATCATTTCTGAACCTATTACCATACAAAATAACATGATACACACTAACCACTCATTTAATGATATTTTTAAAAGTATCCCAAATATTATAACTAACATCATCATTGTAAAATGTATCTTCATATTTTTTTCACTTTTAAATGCCGTAGCTATTCCTGAAAAAGCATATTTAAAACTATTAATTAATTTCTTATTTTTCATTTAATATTTTCTCCTTCTTTAAAATTTTAATATATAATATCAAGTATGAAATTGATACTAAAAAGCCACCCAAAACATCACTTACATAGTGAACACCCAAATATATTCTACTTATTCCTATAAATAATATTAAAATTGATAATAATATAATTAATATCCATTTTAAAGATTTATTTTTAATATTTTTATAAATTAAATATATTAGTAGTCCGTAAAATGCCATACTTATCATTGAATGACCAGACGGAAAACTATATCCTCTTTCATCTATAATTCTATATTCAGTTGGTCTTGGTCTTTGTAATATATTTTTTAACATTAAATTTAAAATAGTACATATACCTAAATTAAAAATAATTGCTATATTAATTTTTTTATTTTTATTAAATACTAATATTAAAAAACACAAAAGTATTAAACAAGTTGCACTTCCAAACCATGTAATTGTTTTTGCAACAGGTGTCATAAAATCAGATATTATGTGCGTCTTTATAAAATTATATCCAATAACATCACATTTCATAATCTCATTTTCTAAAACATTTTCTGTTATAGTTATAAAACCAATTATTCCAACAAATAAAATTATCCATATGTAATTTTTTTTAATAAAATTTATTACTTTTTTCATACTCATTACCTCTAACTATATTATACAAAAAAAAAACAACTATTGCTAGTCAGTTTATTTACATTATGGTACGGACAAATAGTATATCCGAAACCTTAGAAATAGTTGATAAACAACTAATCACTAAAATAATTATACCACCATTTTATATTGTTTCAACATTTTTTATGCTTTTGCTGTTGATTTTGATGCAGATTCTTTTAATCTACAATCAATTAAAAATACATTTTCATTAACGATATTTTCGGTATCTGTTGCTTTTAATGATTTTAGTGCTTTTTCATGTTCTCTATCATTGAAATAGAAAATTACTACAATATGTTTTTCGGTATCATTTGCTTTCTTATATATTTTTACTTGTTCAAACACATGATCTAAATTCGTATTTTTGGCCAATTTAAACTCAATAACAGTTACATCGGCTGAACCCATAGAAATTACAAAATCAGCTGGACCTCTACCATTATTAGTTTCAGCATCATCTTTAAATATACTTTTATGCCATACAAACTTAAACATTCTTTGTAAATCATTTTCAGTAGTTATTATTTGTTCATCTTCATTGTAGAAAAGTTTATAACAATCATTATCTTCAATTCTATGTTTAAAAAACTCAATTCTTGTCTTTGCTTCTTCATACGAATTATTACTAACATTAAATAATTCTTTGTTTTTATCTATTATATCAGCTAAATACTTTACATTTTCATCAAATTTTTTAAGTTGAATTGAAACTTCATCAAGACTCTCACTTTCTATTTCATCCTTACTGTTTTCCTTTAATTTAACATAATAATCATATATTTCTTTATGATTATTAGAAAATTCCTCAAAGCATTCCTTTTTAATTTTATTTTCTTCAGACTCTTTTGGTTTTCTTTTTAAAGTTTCACAATTTGCATGATAATCTTGAATTGCTTTTTGCAAATAATCATTTAATTGTATCCTTAATAAATCATTGTCAATACTTTCACGTACTAAATCCATGTTTTTTAAAAAGTCAGTTCTATTTATAGATGGTTCATCAGCTCTTAACATATCTTTTGGGGTAAGTAAAACATATTCTTCTTTTCCTTTCTCATTAATAACATATGGCAAATAATATTCATTTGAAGTAAATGTTCCAGTATTATAATTAAAGCCATCTTTTTCCACAATAAATTTTTTTGCTTTTTTAGTAATATACTTTTGTGCAAACTTTTCTGTATATTTACATAAATATTCTTTTATTAAATTTACTGTCATGTCGCTTATTTTATCTTTTCCACTGCCAGGATATAAAAGCATTATTTTTTCTGAATGTAATCCATCAGATATATTGTTGTTATTTAATACAAATGAAATATTTTTATATAATGTTTTGCCGAATCCAACATCTAAAGCTTGTCCTTTATTTCCAGACATTGAGAAACCTAACCAATTATTACAAACTTCTTTAAAAGTAAACCACGTTTTTATTTCTTTATCATCAAGTTTATTTTTCGCCTTTTCAGCTAAAAAATGCATATACTTTATAATATCTTGATGTAATTGCTTATATTCTTTTTTATTACTATTAAAGATAAGTATAGGATCTATAAACATAGGTATATCGGCAACTAATGATATATCTATAGCACCATATTTTTGTAAATCATCTATATTTACTTCAAAGTATTCTGAAAACATATAGCACTCCTTTCAATAAAAAAGTATCATTCTATTGAATGATACGAAATCTATTATAACTATAACATATTTAAACCATTAAATCTATTGTTTTAAAAAAATTAAAAAGATTTATAATACATTATGTAATTTACTATAACTTGTGTTATAATAAAAGGCACATTTATCAAAGGGGGGGGATAATACGGAAGCAACAAACTTTAGCATTGATTTTAAAAATATTAGAACATATAAAAATAAAAAAATAACTAATATTTTCAAAAGAATGACTGATGAAGATATAAATTTATTAATTGATTCTAGTGTTGTCGAATTTATATCAACACTGGATGGAGATACTATAAATTCTCTTTTTAGAAATTCAGGTTCTTCGTTGCAAAACAAACTATGGAATAATGATATAATACAAAGAGTTCTAATATTTGGTAAAAAAGATATTACAAATTTACATTATGATGAACAAGTTATAAGAAATCTTGAAAATTTAAATAAGATTATTAAATCACAATCAATTAAAAAACAAGTGTACACAAATAAATATTTTATTACAGTACTAACATCAGATATTAAAATAGAAAATAGATTCTTCCATTCTTATGACATTAATAAAGTATTCGAAAGTATAGTTTATAGTGAGCAATTTAAGTCATTGTCAAGTGATAAACAATTAAGAATAATTGAAAAGTTAAATAGTTATACAAATGATATTTTACTTCCTATTGATTTTAGACAGAGATATAAAAATATTGAAAGAATATTATTTTCTATAGATATAAGTAAACTTGATGAAAATATAATTTCACAACTTAATGATGATGAATTATTTTTTATAGATTATATTAGAAATGATAAAAATAATAATCAAGCAATTAAAAAATATATAATTGAAAATATTAAATCAA
>HF990814.1:9369-12088 GCA_000436255.1 Clostridium sp. CAG:1193
TCATGGATGAAATAAAAACAAGAGATAATCTTATAAAGGGACGAATACGTAATGTTTATAGGCAAAAATATTACTATAATTCAGTTGATTTAATGCAAAAAGTATTTGAAATACTTTTACATGAAATAGATGATGAATTAATTAGAGAAAAAATGCTAAGATATTTGCTACCTATTATAATGAAAGATAGTTCGGTAAATTCAGAAGCAATGTACAATACTTTAAAAAGAAATTTAAATTATAATTTATTAACATATATAGATATTAATAACCTAACAAGTCAATATGATTATTTGAACAAAGACTTAAGATTAATATTTTACTTAAAATTTAATATTTCTCTAACAAGTGCTAGATATTTAAGTGGTATAACTGCTGAACAATTATCTAAAATAAATGTTAAACATATTAATAAGTTATCTAAATTTTTAGAAGATAAAACTCAAGATGAGTTATCTTCAATATATGGAATATGTATAAAACTATATTTTATATTTGGATATGAAAGAAGCATTGAAATATTAAGTGGTAAATACGGAGAGTACAATAGAATTTTTTTAGATAATGTTGCTAAAACTGATGTAAGTAAAGTATTAATGATTGAAGAAGGTAATAAATACTTACCATCAATAGATCGAAGATTTATTGATTTTATGTTTGAAACTCCAAAAAGCAATCACTTTATTGATATGCTAAATAACAAGAATTCAGAATTATATAAAAGATGGTATTATGTTTATAACAACTATGATGAGATACTTGAAAAATGCCATAATGAAATTACAATGAAAAAGATTGTTTCAATACTAGAAACTGAAAAATATAATATAAATAGAAAAATAATAACACCTGACTGTTATTTATTAAACAATAATGATTTTTTAGAAAACATTGTTTTAGGCAATAAAACCGGACATAGCAATGATGATGTTTTAAAAAGCATAGTTGATATATATAGGAAGATGAAAAAAAGAGTTGAATCTAGTATTCCATATGTTAAAGGTACATCAGAAGATGGATACATATTTCAAACATTAAAATTTGATGATTATAAAATATTTGAATTGGGATATAAAGCTAATTGTTGTATTAGAACATTGGATATTGCTCATAATCATTTATTATATGCTGCTTTATGTAGAAATGGAAGAATATTACTAATATATGATAAATTAGGTGATTTGGTGGCTTTTTGTCCTATTAAAAGAAATGGTAATGTTTTAATTGTTAATAGTATTGAATGTGTAGATAAAAGATTTGACAAAACAGGAGATTATATAAAAACTGCATTTAGTCAATGTATTCAAGAAATTGTAAATACAAGTATATCAAGTAATGAACCAATAGAATTAGTATGTATTGGAAGAAATTCTTATTTAAAGCCAAATGTTGTACAATTCCCAACAAATGTTGAAACACCAACTATTTATGAAAAAGAAGATGATACATATAAAAATACAGATATTTATCATAAATCTTTAGACATAGTTTATAAAGCTGATAATTTTAATTTTGAAAGTATAAAAAAAGGTAATCCTAATGTTTCTTATAACGATCCTAGACCGTCAATTATTTCTTGTGATTTTTGGCAGTCATCTAAAGAAGAACAAGAAAAAGCATTAAATGCTATCAATGCTATTAGATACTCTAGTTCTGAATTAGAAGAATTAGAAAATTTTAGATTATGTGAAAGATATGGAATACAATGTTGCATATATAATAAAGATTGGTATATTTTAAAAGCATTTGATGGTAATATTTATGGTAATTGTTTAAAAGATGATGAAAGAGCTATTACTGAATATAATATTGCTTTACAAGAATTTCAAAACAAGTTTTATTCAGAACAACAAAATGATGAAGTAAAACTTGTTAAAAAATTTAAACTTCCAAGATGACTTATCTTTCAAAGTCATCTTTTTCTTTGCTTAAATCTAATTCTTCAATATCGTCATCTTCTAAAACATTATCTTCATACATATCATTAACAACATCAATATATTTATCATCTTTATCATACCAACTATGAAGTTTAGTGTGTAAGAAAGATATTAGTTTTTCAAATTTATCTTTCCAATATTCAACAGTATTTTTTTAATCTTGCATTTTAGACTTTAAAAAAGATATTTCATTATTTTTTTCTTTAATCATATCATTTAAGGTCTTAACTCTTAAATTAAGTGCTTCATTATTCTCAGTAAGAGTTTTAATCTTATTATTTTTATCTTTTAATTGTTCGTGAGCATTAACTAGTGTATTGGATAAAGTTTGTATTTTATCATATTCTTTGCTTGTATCATTAACTTGATCGATAAAGTCGATAAAAAAGTTTTTATCTTCTTTTGATAAAATATAATTATCTTTATTTAATTTAGATATTTTTAGTTTATCAATTATATTCTTTATATCTTTAGAGTTTTGTTTTAACTCTAAAGATTTTTTATTTGCAAGTTTTAAATTTTCAGTATTCTTTTCAATTTGCTTTTTCATTTCGATATAGTTATCCATATCAGATACATGAATATCTCTATTTCTTCCTTTTTGCTTTTGTTTTAAAGTAGAATCTAAACTATATACTTGGTTAAATTCTTCAATACATAGAGTTCTCGTTTTATCTTGTAATCTTATCAAAGATTCTTTAGTAAATACATCTGATTTACCAACTTGTTTTTCCATACCATTTTTATTCTTATATTTAATTGGAACACCTACAATATGT
>HF990815.1:0-3847 GCA_000436255.1 Clostridium sp. CAG:1193
AGAACAAATAGTATTTAATGTATCTTGCCAGTCTATAAATTCATCTTTTGGTGTAGTAATAAAGATAGTATCATATACATTTAAGTATTGTATATCTATTTGTTTACCTGAAATTATATTTTCATAAACATAATATGGACCAACATCATATACATAAGCTGTAAATATTCCTTCTCCTTCTTTACCAGTTGCATCTTTAAATGTTGCCCTTAGCATATCTCCGCCTAAACTGCCTTTACCCAAATTATCAGTTACAGTAAAATCAGTTAATGTTGGGAATGTAAATGTACTAGTATTATTTAAAGTACCTAAGTCATTAAATATTTTATAAAATCCTAAAGTATCTTTAGTAGCTATTACACTAGTTTTAGCAAACATATCATTTGGATAATATGTTTGTTGCCATCTTTTAGCATCTTCTGATTTATTATAACCTTCTGTTTTCATATTTAAGAAAAATTGATAAAGTGGTTTATCTGGATTATATACTTTAATTGTATAATGAATATAATCACCTAATGTATCAACTTTCCATCCTTTTGGTTTTTTAATAGAAAACTCATTTGTAGTATAATCTTCTAGTTCTATTTTGCTGGCTTCTGACTTAACTATTTTTATGTTTTTATCTGGGTTATTAAATATATTCTTTCCTTTGCCATCACCCCTATTTAATAAAATAACACCTCCTATAACTGCAATAACTACAACACCAACTATAAGTAGTTTTTTCCCTCTAATATCTAACTTTCCAATTTTCATAATATCACGTTTCTCCTCCCTATTTATTAGTATAAGTTAAAAAATTAAGCAGGGCAATAAACTTGTCTTAAAAATCAATGTTTTTAATGGAAACTTATTTTTAATTGCTAAAAATATAGTATAATATTATCTAAGGAAGTGATAACTTATGAAGTTTAGTGAGGTTTTAAATAAATATTTAAAAGAATTAAATTGCTCTTCTAAAAAATTGTCAACTAAATCAGGATTATCTGAATCTGTAATAAGTAGATATCGTAGTGGTGAAAGAACACCAGTAAAAGAAAGTGAGCAAATGAATAAATTAACTACAGCACTTTTTAATATTTCTCATGAAAGCAGGGAAAAAAAGTATACTCTTGATAAAATAACAAAAGATCTTAATTCTACATTACCAAGTGATAATTTTGATTATGCAACATTTAGTAGTAACCTAAACTCTTTAATAACTTCACTTAATATAAACACTCACGAAATGTCTAAATATATCGCATTCGATGCCTCACATATTTCAAGAATAAGATATGGTAAATCTAGACCATCTAACCCAATGGAGTTTTCAAATAAAATATGCTCATATATTTTTTCAAGATACAAAAATCATGAAGATATAAGTAACTTACAAACAATAATTGGATGTAAAAAAAGTGATTTGTCAAACAGCAAACTATATAATACCTTATTTACTTGGCTAACTAGTGAAGCAACTCCTATTAAAAATCAAACATCTGATTTTTTGTATAATCTTGATTCATTTAATTTAGATGATTATATAAAAGTAATAAAATTTAATGAGTTAAAAGTTCCAAGTATTCCTTTTTACAGAGCCAAAACAAAACGCTACTATGGATTAGAAGGAATGAAAGAAGGAGAATTAAACTTCTTTAAAGCAACTGTTTTATCAAAATCAAAAGAAGATATTTTTATGTGTAGTGATATGCCTATGGAAGATATGGCAGAAGATGTAGATTTTGGTAAGAAATGGATGTTTGCTATTGCAATATGTTTAAAAAAAGGACACCACTTAAATATTATCCACAATGTAGATAGACCTTTTAATGAAATGATGCTAGGTCTAGAAAGTTGGATACCAATTTATATGACTGGGCAAATTTCTCCTTACTACCTAAAGGATAATAAAAATAATATATATAATCATTTTGATTATGTTTCAAACGCAGTTGCACTAACTGGAGAGTGCATTAAAGGTTATCACAAAAAAGGAATGTATTACTTAACTACAAACAAAAATGAAATTAATTATTATAAAGAAAAAAGTAAACTACTTCTAAAAAAAGCTAAACCACTTATGGAAATCTATAGAGAAACTAATTCAAAAGAATATGAGCTATTCTTAAGAAAAAATGAAACTATATTATGTGATAGAACAAGATATCTTTCATCACTACCCCTATTTACTATTTCTGATGAATTACTAATTAAAATTTTAAAAAGAAACAAAATTGAAACACATGATATTGATAAAATAATTAAATATAAAAACAATGAACTAAAATACATGAATAACATTATTAAAAACAATAAAGTTAATGACTATATTTATATAATTAAAGAGGATGAATTTAAAAATGATACACCTTCCCTTTTATTAAATAATTTATTCTATGATAAAAAAATCAACTATACTTATAAAGAATATATAGAGCATTTAAAACTAACTAATATTTATTCAAAAAAAGAAAACAATTATGGAATAAATTATATAAAGGAAAAAACATTTAAGAATATTACTATATCATTTCTTAAAAATAATTATGTAATTATTTCAAAAAGTTCTAATCCTACTATACATTTTGTTATTGAACATCCAAAGTTAGTTGAAGCTATTGAAAATTTTAATCCACTTATAAAAGAATAAATGATATGAATAAAAAGAAAACTTAAATGAAAAATAAGACAAGCACTTTTACTTGTCTTACTAACTAATTAGTTAATTCTCTTTTAAATTCAGATTCAACTTTGAAAGTAATAATATAACAATTATCTTCTTAATATGCATATTTTTAGTAATTAGACAAAAAAATCAATGTACTTAAACATTGATTCTTTTTTAAATATTTAATTTTTTTGTTTATCACTTACTTTTCTCACGTTATTATAACTATCATTAAAGAATATCATGTTTATATTAATTACTTCATAGAATAACTATCATTTATTAATAATGCACTATAAAGGAAATATATATCTTGATTATCAAAGTCTATATAATTATCTAATATTTTAGGTGATATATATCTTGTATCTACTAAAGTAATTTTCCTATACCCCTCTATTATAAGTGGGATTAAACTACTCGCATAAGAATCTCTAAAAACAATTAATTCTCTATTAGTATTATTTTGTTTATTAGTAATTGTAAGTAAGGAAGATGCACCAGATAAATAAACATCATACTTATCTAATCCACTTAATTTTGATATATTATACACATCCCCCACACTATTATCTTCATAATTATAAACCTTACTATTTTTTATAGTATCATTAGTTAAAATTACAATATTATCATTGCTAATATTAATAGGAAGTTGTCCTTTATAAACACCTTTAAAACTAGAAAGTGTTTCTGAATTATAAGTATTAGATAAATTAAAATTCATATTTTTACTTAATGAGTTTGCTACATTTATTAATGTTTCTTCTTTCCAATGTGTATCAGTTTTATAATAATTATCTAAACTAAGTAAAGAAAACATATCAATGTATTTAGCATACTCTAAATTATTTTTCATTATATCTTCCATTTTCTTATAATCAAGTTTTAAATTACCATTTGATACATAATAATTTTTATCTGGGATTATAGAAAAATATATTTTATTGTCTTTTAAATAATTTTCCTTTATATAATTAATTTTATCTATTACTCTTAAAACACTTTTTTCATCTAATGGGTACATTTGTTTAATTATATAATCATTATAAACATATAAATTATTATAATTTTTCTTAGTTAAAAGTTCTAAATCAGCTTTTATTTTTCTAAAATCATCTCTTTTAATAAATTGATCAGTTGTGTATGCATCAAAGCCTTCAAAAAATGAACCATCAAATACTTTTTTTACTG
>HF990815.1:3867-4118 GCA_000436255.1 Clostridium sp. CAG:1193
AAATACTTTTTTTACTGATAACTTTGGCATTCTTGCTAAACGTCTTCTTTCTGATACAGAAATAACATCATCTTTCTTTATTAAATTAAGAAATAAAAATGTAAATAAAAATAGTGAAAATATAATTGTAACTATAATACTCTTTATTTTATCTTCCATACACCCTCCTAAAATCTAAAGTATAAAAATGGATTATATGAATTATCAACTAAATATGATGTAACAACTAATAATATAATTATTATAAATAT
>HF990815.1:4124-11432 GCA_000436255.1 Clostridium sp. CAG:1193
AATATAATTATTATAAATATAGGTTCTAAAACAATTAGTACTTTATTTATATATTTGTTTTTTGATAGTTTTAAGTATAAATTTTTAATAACTGGAGTTATACATATAAATGAGATTATAAGTATTATCATATAACTTTTTAAATTATATATAGTATAGTCATTTATAAGTGGTAACTTATTAAATGCAAATAAACCTGTTATATTATTAAATGCTTCACTCATATTTTCTGCATTAAATATTATAAAACTTATCATAACTATAAATAAAACATAAATATGTCTTAATATTTTAGGACTTTTTTCTAAATATTTATTTAAGAAGAATTTTTCTATTATAAGAATTATTCCAAAAAATAATCCCCATAAAACAAAGTTCCAACTAGCTCCATGCCAAATGCCTGTAAGTGCCCATACAACTATAATATTTCTAATTTGATTTAATTTACCATGCCTATTTCCACCAAGGGGTATATATATATAATCTCTAAACCAAGAACCTAAAGATATATGCCATCTTCTCCAAAATTCAGTTATACTTTTTGAAATATATGGATAATTAAAGTTTTCTAAAAAATGAAAACCAAATATTCTTCCAATACCTATTGCCATATCTGAATAAGCACTAAAATCATAATATATCTGCATCATATATGAAAGTGCAAAAATCCAATAAAATACTACACTTCTTTCATCTATTAAATTAAACTTACTACAAAGTTCTCCTAATGCATTAGCAATTAATACTTTTTTAGCAAGACCAATCGTAAATCTTTTTACACCATACGAAAAATTATCAAAACTATGAGTTCTATTATCAAGTTCTTTTTCAATAGTTTCATATCTTACTATTGGGCCTGCTATTAATTGTGGGAATAAAGAAACATACGTTGCAAGTTTAATAAAATTCTTTTGAACATTTACTTTACCTTTATATACATCAATTACATAACTTATAATTTGAAATGTATAAAAACTTATACCTATTGGAAGTGCAATATGCAATAAATTAATATTAGAATTAAATATAGAGTTAACGCTTGATATTATAAAATCTGTATATTTAAATATTACAAGTAACAAAACATGAATAGATAATGTAATAATAAATATTGTCTTACTCTTATACTTATTAATTAATATTGCACCTACATATGCAATTAATATTTCTATTAACATTAAAAATATATATTTAGGTTCACCATAAAAATAAAATAATAAAGATGAAATAAGTAAAACTAAATTTTTTACTTTTTTAGGTGATATAAAATATATAATTAAAACAATTGGTAAAAAATAGTACAAAAAAGTTATACTTGTAAATAACATAATTTCCTCCTAAAATAAAGCACCACTAATGGTGCATTTATTAATTAACTACTATCATAAGAAGTAGAATCTCACATATTATTTGTTTTTTCTAATTCTTTTCCTATATTATTATTAACATATTTCTTAAAATTATCATATACTGGTTTAGCCCAATCATCACTAGACATAACCATAAATATTAAGTTACCATTATTAGTAATATATAAATTAGATGCAGATACACATATCCATTTATCCATATCTATATTTTCTTTCATTTCAAGTTTCATTTTTTCAATATCAGCTCCATCCTTAGCTTTTAATACAACTAAAGAATATGCTTGAGCATTCATTAAAGGTTCAGAAACAACTAATAATTCAACATCTTTATTTGAAGTTAATCCTGTGTATGCTTCTACTTCCTCTTTATTACTTACATTAATTTCTTTAGTATCTGTTTCAAGAAGGTCTACTCCTTTATATATACTATTAATCATATGTTTAATATCCCTTGCTGTTTTTATAGTACCACTAGAGTTATTACCTCCTTTACTATTAAATATAGCAAATAAAATAATACCAATTACCAATACTGTAGTAACACCAATAATTATTATGTTTTTCTTTTTCATATATCCTCCTTATCTTTATATATCAATATTATCATAAATAAATATATAAAACAACATTTTCATAAATAAAAAGTGGAAACTATTCCACCTTTATTTCTATACCTACTACTCCATATTTACTTTGCTCTTCCTTAGAATAATACTCCTCTATATCTTTATAACTTGCTAATTCATCTTTTTTATATCCTAAAGATGTTTTATCAAAATGTTTATATAACTCTTCAAAACTATCATAAATGTGTAAATCTAAAACTAATACTTTAATATCTTATAAAGAATCAATATTAGTAAATGTAATAATATCTCCAACACTTATTAATTTTCTTTTTTCATCATATAATCTTAATTCTATAGTTTTTGTACCAAATTTAATACTGTTAAACGGTTTATTTCTTAAACTCATCTTATAATTCAAATTATTTTTTATTTGCATTCCTTATTTCAGTAAATGGAAATATTACTATACTAGTATATCCCATTATATCTTTTTTATCTACTAAGCCAATAATCCTGCTATCTTTTGATATACCCCTATTATCACCAAGCACTAAATATTTACCTTCTGGTATTTTATCATATCCTAAATTACTTAATGAAAAATCATTTGTTACATCTCTTTCATATTCTTCATTAACTAATTTATTATTTATATATAACTTATCATCTTTATATTCAATATAGTCCCCTGGAAGCCCAATTACTCTTTTAATAATATTACCTCCATTATAATGAACAACTACTATATCAAATCTTTTAACACCATTAATTCTATATCCTATTTTATCTAGAATCATAATATTACCATCTTTTAGTGTCGGTACCATTGAATCTCCTGTTACTCTTATAGGCGAATATAAAAAAGTTCTAAATAAAACTACAACTACAATTATAATTAGATATCCTAATGCTTCTTTTAATTTTTTATTATTCATAGTTCTTACGAAAAATAAGGCATACAAAGTGCCTTATTAATTCCTTTCTTTTAGTTTAAATTTACCAACTACATCTCTTGCGTAATATAATTTAGCTCTTCTTGCTTTACCTTTTCTAACAACTGTTAAATTAGCAATTTTTGGTGAGTTAACTGGAAAAGTTCTTTCTACACCAATACCAGAAGATAATTTTCTTACTGTAAATGTTTCAGAAACACCTGAATTCTTACGAGATATTACAACACCTTCAAATGCTTGGATTCTTTCTCTTTTACCTTCAATAATCTTAACATCTACTCTTACAGTGTCACCAACTCTAAATTCTGGTAAATCTTTTCTTAGTTGTTTTTCAGTTATTTTACTGATAATATCCATAATGTCACACTCCATTTCTTATCATTAATCATATAAAAATACATCGGATTAACGTTTTTCACGCATATGATTTTAACACATTATATAAAAATAATCAACTATTTATCTACTTTTACCTGATTTTTCTATAACTTCTTCCCTATTTTTAACCTTTTTAGTCTTAAATTCTCTAACTATATAGTCAATTCTTTTAATTATTTTATTTCTATAATCTTCACCAAGAATTTTAATATAATCATTTAAAAGTAGACTTTTTAATCTATCTGCTTCATCAAGTACTAAAACCTCACCATCTTCATCATCACTTTCAAGTACTTTAACCATTAGTGTTAATAATTGATGAAGTTTTTTTTCTACATTTTTCTTAGTTACATTTTCTATAAATTCATTATCTATTATTTTTAAATTTTTAACAGTTATTACATCTAGTCTTTTTGCATTATTCTTAGGATTTAATGAATAACCTTCTAAATCTTCTAATTTAACACTTCCATCTAATTTCCCTTTATGTAATGAAAATCTTTTTAAGATTAAATCTGGTCTACGTTCTAGTGTTCTTTTATTACTTTCTTCTTTTCTCCATGCATCTATTTCTTTATGATTTCCATTAACAAGTACACTTGGTACTTCCATTCCATCATAATTCCTTGGTTTAGTATATGTAGGGTAATCTAATTTATCATTATTAAATGAATCATTTAGATGTGATGATTCATCTATAACACCAGGGACTAATCTTACAACAGAATCTGTAATCACCATACTAGGAAGTTCTCCACCAGTAAGTACATAATCCCCTATACTAATCTCCATATCACATATACTTCTTATTCTCTCATCAAATCCTTCATAATGACCACATATAATAATCAAATGTTCTTCTTTTGATAAGTTATAAGCCATTTTTTGATTGTATTTAGCACCTTGTGGGGTCATAAGTATTACTTTACTATTAGTACGTTTTAAATCCTTTACTGCATCAAATATAGGTTGACACATTAAAACCATACCAGATCCTCCACCATATGGTGTATCATCTACCTTTTTATGTTTATCTTTTGAATAATCCCTAATATTTATCGTATTAATTTCTACAAGATTCTTTTCTCTTGCACTTTTAATTATTGACGTATTTAAAAATCCATCATACATTTCTTTAAATAATGTTAAAATATCAATCTTCATATTATCACCTACATTAACCCATCTAAAACATTCATAACTATTACTTTATTCTTATCATCTTTAGATACTATAAACTCATCTACAAATGGTATTTTTGAATTATTATCTAAAACTATAATAAGTTGTTTATAATTTTTAATAACATCTATTATCTTATATGTTTTATTATTTATTATTACTTTATAATTAACTAAATCTTCATCTATAAATTCATCTATAATAGAAGAGTTGACATATACATCATTTCCCTTTAAATCTAATATATCATTTATATTATTTATCCCTTTTAATTTAAGCATATCAAATTCTTTATGATGCCTATAACTATCTATTACAAACTCTTTATCTTTTATATATATTTTAACCCCACTAGTAAATACTAAATCCTTACGAGAAAAATTGCTTAATAATCTAATTTCTCCTTTAATACCATGTGTATTTACATACTTGCCTACCTTAAGTTTCATAATTACCTCTTTAACTCATATAAAATTATACTTGTTGCAACCCCAACATTCAAACTTTCACACTTCTTATTCATTTTTATATATATAAAACCATCACACAATGCACTAATTTCTTTTTTTACACCATTACCCTCATTCCCCACTATTATAGCATATTTATTATAATCTTCAATATCTTTTATATTTTTACCATCATCTACATTTGTAGAATATATTTTATACCCCATACTCTTTAATCTTGGAATAAAATCTATTAATTCTTCTTCAATTATATTTATATTAAAAAGCATTCCCTCTGTCGCACGTACTACTTTACTATTATATAAATCAACTGTATCCTTACTAAGTACTATTGTATCTACATCAAATGCAACTCCACTTCTTATAATTGTACCCAAATTACCCGGATCTTGAATACCATCTAATATAAGTACTTTATTTCCCTTTAACGTATCTTTCTTCTTATATACTACACCAATCATTGTAGGAATACTTGCCATATTAGTAAGTTTTTTCATAACAGGCTCACTTACTACAGTTATAGGTACATCAAAATAATCAATATCATCTATAGAATATACTTCTTTTAATAAATTATTCTTATATGCTTCTTCTACTAAATGAAATCCTTCAACTAAAAATATATCTGCATCTTTTCTATATTTAGTATTATTTAATTTTGATAATTCCTTAATTTTATTATTATTAACACTATTTATTATCATTCTTTCATCTCTTTTCTTATTTGTTTATAATTTTTACAATATTTTCCTACCAAAGCCCAAAAATCAGCTGAATGATTAAAATAAACAAGGTGTGATAACTCATGAACTATTACATAATCTAAATATTTTACATCTTTTCTTATAAGTTCTAAATTTAAAGTAACACTTATATCTTTTTTATTACATACACCCCATCTTGTCTTCATAGATCTAATCTTAATCTTAGGATATGGTATATCTTCTTCAAACATATCATAAATAACATCTAATCTTTCTTTAAAAACTATGTATGCATACTCTTTTAAATACTTATCCAACTTAGAAATATCTGGAATGTAAAACTTATCATTATAAAGAGTTGGATGTTTATCTGATGGAAAAACTATAATATCAACCTCATGCCCCATAATCATATTTTTTTTATTATTCTCTTTCTTTTTTAACTCTCTATTAATCATTTTGATAATCGCATCATAATTATCAGTTATTAACTTCTTTATTTCTTTTTCTCTAGTCCACTTATTAGTAGTTACATGTATTTTTAAATCATCCTTAACCCTAATGTATGTATTCTTATTATTTTTTCTTTCAATCACTATTTCATATTTATTATTATTAATATCTAAATACATACTACCACCAAGATTATTATATAACAAAATAAAAACTTATGTCATCATTTTAAAGATAATATTTCCATAAAAAATAAAAAACTAGTAAAGATTTCTTTACTAGTATTATTTAATTTAAACTTAATATATATGGGCCAGCGTTTGTCCCTGTTCCACCTATTATTTTTACATCAGAATTTAGATATATAGTTGGAAAAACTATTCTAGGTGCAAAAACATATTCTCCACCAACGCTTCCCGTATAAGAGACCATCCATGCATTGTATGGCTCACCAGATATAGCGAATGGAGATAACATCCATGATGAATCAGACATTGCTGTACCATAATGCATCCAATTATTATCTTTACATATAAAATCAAAGTTACTACCTTTTTGTTGCATGTTAGTATCGCAACCATCAGTAGAACTTGCATAAGCCCAATCTGTTACATAAGGTAATGCTACATAACCAGTCCATGTAGTTGTTCTTTCAATATCATCATCACCACTATCTTTTCCAATAGCAGTACCTCTTTCAGCATTATAAAATGTAACAGTATCTGATGTCTTTGCATAATCTACCGCACCAGTATTCCAAGTATAGTAATCTATCATTGATTTTGCAGTATCATTTAATTTTTCCGTTGGGCACTCACCTTCTTCTTGTCCTCTACCACCATAACATACAACATCTGTACCGCCATAATACATTGTATTTAAAAATTCTTTTAAATTTGCTCTACTCCATTCATTTACTCCAAATCCTCTATTAATCTCCTCATTAGAACTATCCCACCCTAATTCGCCAATATTTTCACTTCTTATTAATTTAACATTATTACCAAATACTCCTATTATTCTCCATAACTCATCGTTAAACTTAACATAGTTATTTGGATTAGATCCTTCATATCTTATATTCTCATCTCTCGTATTATCTTTCTTAAGTCCATTCTCAGTTCTTGTAGAAGTATCATCATATAATTCTTTTATGTATTCAGATGCTTTTTTATATTCTGAAACATTTCCATTTTTCGTGCATTCCATATTAGTACTATTACCATTGC
>HF990816.1 GCA_000436255.1 Clostridium sp. CAG:1193
TATTTTATAATATTCATCACATAATAATTCTAAATAATAATTATTATTAAATATATATATTTCACTTTTACTTAATTTATACTTTAAAAAATAATCTTTAATTTTATATAAAAATCTAGAATTATCATGAAACACTATATCAACATCAGTTTTCTTAGTATATAAAGAAAAAGGATCATATTCTCTTTTTATCTTTAAAATAATACCATAATACTCATTTATATAACAATCTACATTAAATAAAGAATATACCTCTATGCCATAATGTTTTTTTAACTTGGCTAAAATATTT
This sequence comes from Clostridium sp. CAG:1193, assembly GCA_000436255.1. Lineage (GTDB taxonomy): Bacteria > Bacillota_I > Bacilli_A > RF39 > UBA660 > CAG-1193. Next base: position 293 of record HF990816.1, read on the forward strand.
TTCATAAGATTACCAATATTCTCTTTATCATACTTATAATAATACTTATTTAAATAAACAATATATTCATTTTCATTAATCACACTTATTTTCATAATTCATCATTTATATAATATGCCTACGCACTAATATAGTGATTATTGAATTTTATTTTTTTATATGATATGCTTATTACATAAATAAGGAGGATACGTAATGGCTAAGAAAAAAGAAGCCAGCAAAAATTTATGTAATGCTGGATTAACTCTAACAATAATATTTGCTGTATTAATTGCTGGTACAATAGGTTTTTTAATAGGTTTTTTTGCTTAAGAGTATAGTTAACTATACTTTTTTATATTTTTTATAAAAGAAAAACGTTACTATTTTGTAGCGTTTTGTTTCATTAAATCATCTATACATTTTTTTAGTTTAACTGCATCTGTATCAAAAACAATCTTTAATTGATCATCTATTTCTACGATACCTTTTGCACCTAATTTTTGTATTCCCTCTTTATTAGCTAGTGAAACATCTCTTAAAGTAACTTTAAACCTAGATAAAGATGCATCTATACTTATAATATTTTTTTTACCACCTAATAATTCAACTAACTTATTAGCTTCTATTTTAAAATCTCTTTTGCTTCCTTTAATAACTGCAAATGCTATTATTATAAGTATTACTGCTATTATTATATATCTTGCCCATGGCATAAATATCACCTCTTAACATAATAATTATACTATATTTTTTTACTTTTGCAATCATAAATTGGGTGTTAATTATATATCATATGTCTTATGTAGAATATCTTAATATTGAAAAGAGGTGTAAATATGTGTAATGAAGATAACAAAAATACTAATAATTGTATGTATGAAATACTAAAAACTATATTAGTATTACAAAAAGAAGCTAATATGCCAGAGTGCTGTTTAGATACTTGTGATAAAAAATGTTTAGGATGTACACCATGTACATGTTGTTGTAATACAAGGCCAATAACAATTTATACTTGTGGATGTTGTAATACTAAATTAGCTCTACCTATAACAAAGGATCCTAATGAAACAGTTACTTCTAGTGTATTTAGAATAGAAAAATTAGATGACAATTGTGCTACATTTAGAGTACTTGTTGCAACAGTAAATGATGGAGTAACTACTTATACAGCAACTGATTCATTCTTTACAATTAATCTAAATTGTGTTTGTGTATTAAAATGTTTAAACGATACATATATTGAATGTATATAATAGGCCAAATTTAATTGGCCTTTTTTATATCAACAATATCATCAATATTTATTTTTTCTTCATCAATAGTAATTAAATTATTATCCTTAAGTGCAACTACATCAACAATTCTTTCACTTTTATCTTTTAAAACTATTTTTGCTCTAAATTTATACACAAAATTATCAGATAAAAAATATTCATTAATTTTACTTACAATATTCATATTATCTATTCTATCAATTTTTTCTAATACTTCATTTTCATTAGTAAAATGATAACTTTCTTTATTATTTTTTATATATTTATTAATTTGGTTAATAAAAACTTTAGGTTTAGCCATAATTCCTCCTTATCAATATTAATTGTATGCATTAAAGATTAAAATTTGATTATTATGTAAATAATAAAAATGTGATATTATGGCAAAATTATATAAATATAAAATAAATAAAAATATTTTGATTACATTATTATGCTTTATAGTTATTAGTATAGTAAGTATTTATAGTGCAGGAAATATAATAGGTATAAATAATTTATTTGTTAAACAAATAATTTGGTTTATATCTGGCTTTTTAACTATTTATTTAATAGCAAAAACTGATAATGATGATATTTATTCATCATACAAAATATTATATGTTTTTGGAAATATTGTTTTAGTACTTTTACTCTTATTTGCACCCCCAATTAACAACTCAAAATGTTGGTTTAATATTTTTGGTATAGGAACAGTTCAACCAAGCGAATTTATGAAAATAATACTAATTATTACTAATGCAGTTATTATAGATAAACACAATAAAAAGAAAGATAAAAAAGATATTACTTTAATACTTAAAATATTTATCGTAACTTTAATACCATCAATTCTTACATTTTTAGAACCTGATACAGGGATGGTAATTATATACTTTGTAATATCAATATCCATGTTATTTATATCTGGTATTAATATTAAATGGTTTATATCATTAATAATTATTATAAGCACATTTTTATCAATATTTTTATTAATATATTTTTATAAAGAAGATTTATTTATAAAAGTATTTGGTTCATCTTTTTTCTATAGAATAGATAGATTATTAGATTGGAAAGATGGAGTTGGTATGCAACTTACTAATGCACTTAATGGAATTGGTAGTGCTTTTATATTTGGACATGGTTTTAATAATACCCCAATATATTTTCCAGAACCACAAACAGATTTTATATTTTCTGTTTTTGCCACTAATTTTGGTCTTATAGGATCTATTATATTAATTTCTCTTATTATTTATTTTGATTTTAGTATTATAAATATAGGAATTAAATGTAAAAATAAGATTGATAAATATGTAATATCTGGTATTGTAGGTATGCTTTTATATCAACAAATACAAAATATTGGAATGAATATTGGGCTTCTTCCAATTACAGGTATAACTCTACCATTTATTAGTTATGGAGGATCAAGCCTACTTTCTTATATGATAATAGTTGGTCTTATTTTAAACATTTCAAATGATAAAAGAAAAAAGCACTAAGTGCTTATAGACTTTCTAAAGTATCCATAATGTATGGTACTATTTGACTTTTTCTAGATAATATATTATTAAGTGAAACACCTTCATATATAGAATCTAATTTAAAACTTTCCTTTATAATTTCTTCAGATTTTGAACTATATATAATATATGATTTATTTTCAAATATATCAGTTATAAACAAAGTTAAAACTTTGTAATTCTTATCTTCTGCTACTTGATCAAAATATTTAACCATTTCATTTAATTTCTTTTTCAAATAATTAAAATCAGAAGTTAATACTTGACCTATGCCTACTAATTGTTCATTTACTTTATAAGATTTAAAATCTTTATATAAAAGTTGTTCAATACTAAGTCCTTTTATACTCATACCATGTTTTAATAATTCATTACCATAGTCTTCATAATCAACACCTGCAATTTCAGATAATTTTGTTAATGTTACTCTATCTTTCATAGTAGTTGTTGGAGATGTTAATAGTAATGTATCAGATATTATTGCAGATGCCATAAGGCCTGCAATTTCTTTTGGTATTTCAATATTATTTTCTTTATACAAATCATAAATAATTGTATTAACACTACCATACGCTGCATTTCTAAAATTAATTGGTTTTTTAGTAATAATATCACCTATATTATGATGATCTACTACTTCTATAATTTCAGCTTCCTCAAGGCCATCAACACTTTGTGATGCATTATTATGATCTACTAATATTACTTTTTTTCTAAATACATCATTAGTATCAGTTAATGTTAAAAGCCCCATACATTCATTTCTTTTTCCTAATATTGGATAATTAGTATGCTTTAACTTTTTACTTGCATCAAGAAAATCTGATAAATAATCTGCTTCATTAAATGTAACAGATCCTTCTTTTCTTATAAAATCACCTACATAATTAGATAAAGATATATTCTTTCCTACTTCATAAGAATTAAATGGTGTAGATATTATATTAACCTTATTTTTCTTTGCTTTTATTAAAAATTCTACTGGTAGTTTTAAATTTGCAACTATTATTATTAATTTAACTTTATTATTAATTGCATACTCTAATATTGGTTTTCTATCACCCACTATTAATATAGACGAACTATCTAATGTTACCGTATTAAAAAATGTTTCTTTCGCATATGTAACAGCCATTACATTACCACTTATTTCCTTATCAAATTTTAATACTTTCTCACCATTTAATATACTTAATATATTTTCATAAGATGTATTAATTTTATGAAAATCACCGTTTATTATTTCTTTAGCAATTTCTTTTAGTGATATATATCCATAATATTTACATCTTGAATCTACAATTGGAATACCTGTTAAAGAAAGAGAATTCATATAATCAAATACTTCTTTAATAGGTCTATCTTTATATTCATATACTCCCCTATGATAATTAACATCTTTTAATTGAAGTTTAACATCATTTAAATGAAATGGAGTTTTTACTTTAAAATAATCAAGTGCATATTTTGTTTCTGAATTAATATCCCCTAGTGTAGAAGGTATTGTATGAAAACCTAATTTATTTTTTAAATATGAAAGTGCAATAGACGCACATATAGAATCAGTATCTGGATTTTTATGTCCAAAAATATAAATAAAATCATTATTCATAATATCACCCCACGAATTACATTTGTACATATTACCACGTTTTAAAGTAAAATACAAGCAAAAAGCAAGCATTATTGTAAATTATCATAGTTCCAGATATTTAATTTGCCTTTTGCACTTATTTTATTAATTTTTCTTACATTTTTTAATACCCATGCATATCTACCAACTTCATATAATCCACAATTATATTCTTTTTCATTCTTTTTTATATTTTCAATAAATTCTTCAGTCATATAAATACAATCCACTAAATCACATACACAAATAATATAGCCAAAATTCATGTCTATATTATTTGCTAAAGACATTACATATTCTTTTTCTAAATACTTTTTATCTATCTTTTTACCACTTGCATGTATATATAAAGGCCCTCTATAATTTGTTTTAAAACTCCTTGTTTCAATCTTTTTATCACCATTCATTATTAATGATGCATATGGTTCTTTAATACTTAATACTTTCATATCCTCACTCCTTAATTTAGTTAATTATATCAAAAAAACTAACGAAACGTTAGTTTAATAGATTTTAAAATAGACTAAATTGAGATAGTGTGCCTACTAATAGATGATAATATGTTAATTAATTTTATTATTGCCAATTTGGCATATTACAAGGACATTCATCCATATTAGTTACAACATCTTCTTCACAACATGAATATTGTGGTACGTATACATGTTTATAAATATGATTATTTATAACTTTAGTATTGATTGGGCAAATATGTTGTACTTCATGTATTATATCCTTTTGAATACATTTTTCAACTGGTTTTTCCATAACTGGATCCATATTACAGTATTCAGTACATGGATTATTCATGCATCCTGTGTTCATACATGGATTACTCATGCATCTATTTGCTTCACAGCAACATTTTTTGTTCATAAACATTTAAATTTCCTCCTTACCTATACTATAATATGAAAAATTAACTATTATGGTTAGGTATATTACCCAATAAATAAAAAACGTCAGTTAATTTGACGCTTTTATTATTTGATCTTTATTTTCATTGTGTTACATATTTTATTACGCTATAGGCATTGAGTATCTTATTACATTGCCATTAATTGAACAAGAACCAACAATATTATCCCATACATCTCTACTATTTTCAATGCTTGAATTATTAATTATAGTTATATCATAATTTTCAGCAAATGCATTATCACCTATACTTGTTACACTACTTGGTATTGTTACTTCTGTTAATTTATTACCTGTAAATGCAGATACTCCTATGCTTTTAACAGTACTTGGTATTACTACTGAAGTTATTCCTAAACCTGTAGCAGCAGTCATTAATTTATGAATTGATGCTTTATTGTCATTATATAAATATGACGCTGATACTTTTTTAGTATTACTAATATTAGTTGGTGTTACTCCTCTGTCTGTAAATGCATAATTATTACCTGTAAATGCAGATACTCCTATGCTTTTAACAGTACTTGGTATTA
>HF990817.1:0-33424 GCA_000436255.1 Clostridium sp. CAG:1193
CTCCCCAAAATGACTCTTTCATATTATCACTCCTTTATTTTTATGTTCTTTGTACTATTTGATAATTTTCAATAAATATGCTTTTTTGTTCTCCATTAAAGTTAAATGTATCATATGGATAACTTGCATTATATTCTCTTATTACTCTTATCTTACTATTATTTAAATTTATAACAAATTTTGACATATTATTTATGTTATCCCTTGTTGAAATTAATATATTTTCTTTATTTACCCAGTTAGCATTAGGTTCTCTATCTGGGAATGGATTATATAAATTAACTACTCTATACATGTATGCAAAATTACCATACTCATCATAATTTTCATCTTTTCTTACTGTAGTTCCACCTTGTGGATTTGATAAATTCTTTACTTTATATGAACAATTAACTTTTAAATTCCATCTATCTCCAGTAGTTATTATATTATTACCTATATTACTTGCAGTTAAAGTTAATTTATAACCATTATCTTCTTTATCTGTTGCTTCTGGTTTAGTATATTCATTAAAATCAACGAAATATCTATCTCCTGCATTACATGTTCCATATTTTGTTGATGATGTAGCAGAATTATATATATTTCCAGTATATTTTTCAACATACGAATTTGGCATTGTATATTTGCCATATACTTTTGCTATTTCAGTCCATGACTCAACTGATTTATTTGTACTGTTGCACTTCTTTGCATCTTCATTATAATTACATGATGGATATATTGTTTTACTTTCCATAACTTTTGATGAATAATCTGATATATCTTTATATGTATAATTAATAGTTTTTTCTACACTTGATGTTTCTAATTTTAATGAAACAGTACCTTTTAATGAATACTTATTCTCATATTCACTACCATCTTTAGTAAATTCATCACAAGCTTTTCTTTTTTGATAATAATTAGTTATTTCATTTGCTTTTGTAGCTTTTTGTGTCCCTGTTAATTTTCCATATTCACTAACTAACTTAGTCATTTTATCTTCATATGTCTTATAGTTATATTTTGCAGTACATCTTCTTTCAGCACTTACATATAATGGATATTTAAAACTTGTTCCTGCTAAAACTTTTTTAACTGGATCAATTAAAAATATTACATCTTCAGTACATGTAATTGTACATACTTCATTTTCAAATGCTTTTTCTGCTTTAGTTGTTTTATATTCTGTTGATATTTTATTATTTTTATCACAAGATATTTCTCTATTAAGAGTAGTACTTGTATCTTTCTTTATTACTGAACATTTTTCATCTGCAAATGCAATTACAGGAAACAACATAAATAATACAATTAAAACTTTTTTCATAATATACCTCTTTTCTTTTTAGATATTTTTATATCTAACACTATATATATAATAAGTAATACTACACCAGTTATACTTATCGCTTTGTTATACTTAATTATAAAATCAAATATACTAAAACCAGTTTTATCTTCAACCACATCATCTTTTTTATCAGGCATTTGTTCATTATTATTGTTATTATTCTCTTTTTCTTTTATATATGCATTTATTCTAGTTTCAAACTCTTTTTGACTCATATTTAATAATACATTTTCTCTACACAAATAATAATCTTCATTCCCTACACACAATTTATTTTTTGAGTAAGGATTATAATATGGAATATTTATATTTAACACATTAATCTTATATCCATTACAATAAGTAGTATTATTTGCATTTACATTTAAAACTACATTTGTACCAGGTTTTATATTTGATATAACATTACTTTTTATAGTATAAACCTTATTATCAGATGAATTAATTACATTAATATCCTCAGTAATATTAAATAAAGTTATACTATAAGTTACATTCCCTTTTTTATCTTCATTTCTAGTTAATTTATAATTAATATCCCGTGCATTTTCTCTTAGACTCATTTTAATATCTAGCGTACATCTTGCATCTATTACCTCGTGTTCTGCTTTAACAAAAGTTGGAACAACTAAAAATAATATTAATATGCATAATAGTCTAGTCTTCATAATAACCTCCTATTTATACTTATCAATATTATTATATCATATAGAATTTAATTTTCTAAATAATTTTCTCCTTTAAATGGTTCAGTTTTTAACAAATTATTAAAATTTTGTTGTCTTAATACCTCATAAACCATAATTGCTACTGAATTTGATACATTAAGTGCTCTTACTTTATCAGTCATAGGTATTCTCATACAATGATCTAAATCACTTTTTAATATTTCTTTTGGTATACCTGTACTCTCTTTTCCAAATATTAAATAAATATTTTCATCTGTATTATAATTAAAACTAGTATGATCTTTTTTACCATAGCGAGTTAAATAATAATAAACACCTTTATTCTTACTTTTAAAATCTTCAAAATTTTCATACACTTCATAATTTAAATTTTCCAAATAATTAACCGCACATCTTTTCATATGTTTATCATCTAATTTAAAACCAAGAGGTTTTATTAAATGTAACTTAGAATTAGTTGCAACACATGTTCTCATTATATTACCAGTATTCTGAGGTATTTCTGGTTCATATAATACTACATTTATCATTTTCATCACCCAGTTAATTATACAACAAAAAGCACTTTTTTCAAAATGTGATATTTAATATTACTTAATATTTAAACTCATTAACAAGTTCCTGTATTTTGAGATATTTTAATAACTAGTCATAATTTTCGACATATTTTGACATTTTGATATAAAAAAATATAGAGACATAACTCTATATTTTATTTTTCATCTTTTTTAAATACTAAGTACATTCCCATAATGAATATTACTACTAATACTATTGAAATAACTATTGTAAAAGTTTTTCCTTGTATTTGTTCATATTTATCCATTGCTACTTTAGCATCTTCATATTTTGCTAATAAATCTTTATCAAGTAATTCTTCTACTTCACTATTGTTTTCTAATGCATCATTTATTTCATTTAATAATTCTTTATTTTCTTCATAGTTTTTCTTTGTTAAATTTGTATCTAACTTATTAATTGCTTCTTTTACTTCTTTAGTTACTCTTTCTATTGTAGTATTTTTTGCCTCTACTTTAAGTGTTGTTTCACTTACTACCTTATTATCTTGTTTAGCAATTAGTTTTAATGTAACTTCTTCATCTAAAGAGTTCTTTAAATTTATTTTAATTGTTCCTTCTTCTTTAGTTGTTTCTGTGTTAGTTTCAAATTCTGCACTTATTCCATTTTTAAGTCCTGATACACTCCATACTAATTTAGTATTTGATGCATCTAGTGGATTAATTTTATAATCAATTCTTAATTTCTCATTGTAACCAATGTTTTCTTTTAATGTTACTTTTATATCTTCTATTTTAATATATGTAACATTCTCTGCTGTTGATGCATTAACAGTAACTGCCATAAATAAGGCAATAATTCCTAATAAAATTTTTTTCATATACCCTCCCTGAATAATTAGTACTTATATTATAATTATGGAAAAAAAATAGTCAATAAAAAATAGGAAATAAATTCCTATTTTATAACAATATTAACTAATTTATTAGGTACACAGATTGTTTTTATTATTTCGTGTCCGTCAGTAAACTTTAATACATTAGGTAGTTTTGTTGCTAATGCTTCCATTTCTTCTTTAGTAATATTACTATTTACTATTACTTTATCTCTTAATTTACCATTAACTTGCACAATCATTTCAAATGTATCATTTTTAGTTTTATCTTCTTCATATTCTGGCCATTTTGAATATACTAATGAATCATTATTTAATACTTCTTTATTTAATTCTTCTGTAATATGTGGAGCGAAAGGATACAATAATTTTATTAATACTTCATAATCTTTTGTACTAATATTTACATTTTCATAGTATAAATTTAATAATTTCATAAGTTCTGCAATAGCAGTATTAAATTTCATATCTTCTATATCGCTTGAAACTTTTTTAATCGTTTTATGAATACTTACTTCAAGTTCTTTTGTATAAGGCCCTTCTATCACCCTATCTTTTAAATTATAAACTCTATCTAAGAATCTTGATACTCCTTTTATAGCATCTTCATTCCATGGGCATTCTATACTATAGTCTCCCATAAATAATACATAACATCTTAATGTATCTGCACCATATTCTTCTATTACATCAAGTGGATCTATTACATTTCCTCTTGATTTACTCATTTTTTCTCCATCTGGTCCAAGTATTAGTCCTTGTGCAGTTCTTTTTTTGAATGGTTCACTTGTTGGTACTAAACCTAAATCATATAAGAATTTATGCCAAAATCTTGAGTATATTAAGTGTCTTGTAACGTGTTCCATTCCACCATTATACCAATCAACTTCTAACCAATATTTTAATTTTTCATAATTTGCGAATTCATGGTCATTATTTGGATCAGTATATCTTAAGAAATACCAAGATGAACCTGCCCATTGTGGCATAGTATCTGTTTCTCTTTTTGCAGGTAATCCACATTTTGGACATTTACAATTTACAAATGAAGGAATTTTTGCAAGTGGACTTTCTCCATCTGTTCCTGGTTCAAAATTAGATATTTCAGGTAATTTAAGTGGAAGTTCATCATAAGGAACTGCTACTGCACCACACTTATTACAATGTATTATTGGTATTGGTTCTCCCCAATATCTTTGTCTATTAAATGCCCAATCTTTCATTTTATATTGAACACCTTTTTCTCCTATATTATTATCTTTTAAATACTTAAGCATTTTATTAATAGCATCCATCTTATTATCTATTCCATTTAAGAAGTCTGAATTAATCATTTCCCCAGATTCTGTATATGCACTTGTGTTATCTCCACCTTTAATAACTGGTATTATTTCTATATTAAATTTCTTAGCAAATTCAAAGTCTCTACTATCATGTGCCGGAACTGCCATAATTGCACCTGTACCATAATTCATCATTACATAATCTGATATATATATAGGTATTTCTTTATTATTTACTGGGTTGATAGCACTTATTCCTTCTATTTTTACTCCTGTTTTTTCTTTTACTAATTGGGTCCTTTCAAATTCAGTTTTCTTACTTGCTAAATTTCTATATTCTAATATCTCATCCATATTAGATATTTTATATTTATATTTATCTATTAATGGATGTTCTGGTGCAATAACCATAAATGTAACACCAAATAATGTATCACATCTTGTTGTATATATTCTTAATTTTTCCTCTATATTTGATAGTTTAAAATCAACAAATGCTCCTTCACTTCTTCCTATCCAGTTTTCTTGTTGTAATTTAATATTAGGCAAGTAATCAACATCTTTTAATCCTTCAAGTAATTTATCTGCATATTCTGTAATTCTTAAATACCAAACTGTTTTTTCTTTTTGAATTACTTCATTATGACATACATCACATTTACCACCTTGACTATCTTCATTTGAAAGTACTACTTTACAACTTGGACAATAATTTACATATGCTTTATCTCTAAATACAAGGTTATTTTCAAACATCTTTAAAAATATCCATTGTGTCCATTTATAATAAGATTCTTCTGTTGTATCTACTTGTCTATCAAAGTCAAATGAAAAACCAACTTTTTTTAATTGTTCAGTAAATCTTTTAATATTATTATTTGTAACAATCCTTGGATGTGTATTAGTTTTTATAGCATAATTTTCTGTAGGAAGCCCAAAAGCATCAAATCCAATTGGAAACAATACATTATATCCTTCCATTCTTCTTTTTCTTGAAACAACTTCAAGTCCACTATATGCTTTTATATGCCCAACATGCATACCTGCACCTGATGGATATGGAAACTCAACTAAAGAATAATATTTCTTTTTACTAAAATCATCACTTGCTTTAAAGCTTTTATTAACTTCCCAATAGTTTTGCCATTTTTTTTCAATTTCTTTAAAGTTATACATAAATCCTCCTTAAAATAAAAAATCTATAAATCTAAGGGTTCATAAGAACGGTACCACCTTAGTTCATAGATTCTATGCACTTATATCTTAACGCGATTAACGTTTTTGCTCCAAGTCTAATTCATAAGCTATTATTATTAGTTTTCACCTAACACTAACTCTCTTTAAATAAATTGCTTATTACTACTTCTTTTCATTGCAAAATATACACTGATTATAATACACTTCTTTTATTTTTTCAATACTTAATATTATTCAAAGTTAATATTTTGCATTTCTAAATATACTTCTATATCTTTTAAAGACAAGTTTGACATTTTAATATTTTCATAATTAATTAAAGTTAAAATATCATTCATAGTATTTTCTAGTGTATTTATATCTAAATCTTCTTTTGTTAGTTTTATAGATTCTAAATTATATTTATCAGTTATAATCATATCTATATTTTGTTCATCTAAAAGAGCAATATTATCTATAAATACAAAATTATTTTTATTAAGAATATTTTGTAGTTCTATAAATTCATCATTTAAATTATTTATATTTAAATTTTCATCTTCTTTTTTTCTTTCACTTACAAAGTATAAAAAATTGCTTGATATATACTTAAATACTTCTTTAATACTACTATCTTTAGTTAAATTATTATATATTCTGTCATTAAAGTTTTCAGTATCCAAATTGTCATATAATGTAGATAATTTATCTAATGTTTCATTATATTTAAATAATAATTTATCATCTCTTTTTTTATTTTTAAATATTCCAGTTTTTTTCTCATTTTTTTCTATATTTAATTTAATTAAACTACGTTCTACTTTATCTATTTCTTTTAATGTATTATTCCTTTTTCCTTTATATGTTTCTTTTTCATTTAGTCTTACTTTCATATCTTCCAAAATTCCAGAATATTTTAATATTAAATTGTATTCTAATAAAGTTTGATAAAGCTTTTGTATTAATGTTTTATCAACACTTCCATTTGGGAAAAATTTCTCTATCTTTTTGTTTATATTATTAGTTTTATAATCATTAATACTCCACTTTTTACTAGTAAAATTTTTAATTATATAATATGGATCTGTTTCATACATAATAGATCTATTTGAAATTAGTTTGGTAAATAGTCCAATAATCTCTTCATCTTTATGATTACGCATAAATTCTTCGTGTCTTGATTCATAGTAACGAATTATTTTCTTTTCATTTTTTAAATAGATACTTTTAATATTTAATTCAATAGTTTTTAAAATTAATGGATACTTCCAATATAAATCATCGAATTTTTGTTTTATTAAATTTTTATCTTCTATAGTAAGTAAAACTTCTATATAATTTTTTGCAAATGTATTGTAATTAAACTGTTCTTTAGTTATTTCTATTCCTACTTGTTTAAATGCTAAAAACATTTTTAAAATCCAAGAATTAACTGATTCTAAATCCTCTTTATAATAATAATGTAAAAAGTATAAATAGTAATCCAAGTGAAGTTTTTCATATGGAGTATTATAAATATTCCACTCGTTTTGTATTTTGCACTTTTCTATTTCATCATCAAGTATTTTTATTTTAGGATTTGGTATTAATGAATCAAATTTATTTTTAAAATTTAATAGTTGCGTTTTTATTTCATTTCTTTTTTCTTTGATATTAGTTAATTCATCATTTATTATCTTAATCTTGTTTTGTCTATTTTTAATATTATTAGTTGGAAGAGTATCTAAAACTTGTTTAAATTTTTCGATTGATTCGTCTAATTGTTCTTTCATTCTTTCTCCTCCACTTTAGATAATTCATTTAAAAGATATTCAATATATGCTTCCATCGTTTTATAAACTTCCAATAACTGTTCTATATTATCATTTTTATTCATTATGTACCTCACTTTATTATTATATAATTTTTTACTGTACCTATTAAAGTATCATTATCATATAATTTAAATTCTAATCGATAAGTACCTGTTAATATATTATTTTTTAATAATATGCTAAATTCATTTATTGCTTCTGGATTAGAAGTTAGAATATATTCATTAGGTGTATTTGTAGCAAATAGTAACTGATCAACGTAATCGTTTAAATCTACTTGTTCATAATTAGTATCATAAACATTATCATACTTTCTTCTATATAATGTCATACGAAGAGATGGATTTGATAAACCTGAATCATATAATAATACAAATTTCATGTTTTTATCTCCCACTTGATCTTTTGTATTTATTATAACGTCTTTCTCATCTAATATAGATTTTAATCCATAAATACTATTTATTAAAGTAACTGGTATATTTATTTGTGATGATGTTTTATCACCATAATAAATTCCGTCTGGTGAACCAAATGTTTCAATCGTAATTGTATAATCTCCTGTTGCAATACTAGCATTTTCTGTATTAAATATAATCCATTTTTTTGCATTACCTACTTTATCTGCAATTTTAATTCTTGTTGTACCATCAACATTAGGATAATACTTTTTACCATCTACACTAAAATATGCTCCCATTAATCCATTTCCACTAACTTTATTACCACTTTTATCATAAAATGTTATCTTTAATCCTAATTTTGAATCAAAGTATTGAGTATCATATATAGTGGTTGAACTAACTGATAAATTTTGATAATTTGTACTAACTGTTATTACCCCATTATTCCCTATATATAATGGATTTTTATCTATAGTTGCCTCTGCTTCAATAACTGATTCACTATTTTTATATAAGCTATAACGCATTTTTTCATGTTGTATACCTAGTACGCTTACAATTGTTTGATTATCATTATTTCTAAGTTCTACTAAAAGTGAATTATTTAATTTATTACTTGGTATATTAGCTTCACTAAAATCTACAATAAATATAAATTCTTCATCTGAAGAGCCATTGTGATAATATATTTGATTCATTTCAGTATCACTATAGTTTTTGCTAGAGCCTATACTTCCCATTGTAGTAAATAATGAGAAATCATATGATGTTTCATTATGTGCCCTTATATCATTTATTGCATTTTCCTCTTCTTCTTTTGTAATAATATGATAGTAATATCTTGGACTTCCTTCTATTATATCTAACATAGTTATTTTTGTTTTTTCTGGAAATGCATATGAAGAAACTAATGCTCTATGATAACCTTCTTTATATAAATTAGTATTTCGCCCATATAATGCATAATATACACTAAATTTACTATTTGTTGTTATATTAGTTGTTGTTGATGTAAATAAATTATATTTGTCTCCTGGCGCCATTGCTGCTTCATATTCATTTGTTTGATATAATGCTGTGGATAAGTCTATATTAATAACTAAACGTCTTGTTTCATTAGTTAAAGGATCTATTGCAGTTATTGCCATAACTGTAATACTTACTGTTCCTAAATCTCTAGATTCTGTTATGTTTTTACTATGATATAAATAGAACAATAATGAAGGTACTATTGAAGTACTATCACCCATGTAGTATGTATCTCCAACTATATTAGGGCTACTTGTTTTAAATGTAGTTGATCCACTTGTTAACCACCCTTGATTAGATGGTTCTAAAACTAACGCATAATTATTATTTGCTTCTTGTTCTGTACTTGCTTGTTTAGATATTTGATTTTTTTCTTTTAAATTAACTCCATCTAATAATAATGAGTAATCAAATCCTAGTATTTGAAAAGATGTATTTGGTTTAGAAAACTCTAAGAATGTTAATTCTTCTGCACCCAAAGTAGAATACTTAGATGCAACTAAATTTATATTGTATTCAATTACCGCTTCACCTATAATCCACATATAGAAGTTTGAATCTTTAGGTGTAGGTTCTACATATTTAACAATATTTGTACTCGTTTCATCATCCATAAAGTTACTGTAAAAGCCATCTTTTTCTATATCGTGATTAGCCTTATGTAATCCTAAAGCATAACTACCTTTAATAGGCATATCTCCCCATGATAATGTATCACCATAATTATATGTAGGCTTATATATTCCCATATTTGGATTATTATTTCTATCATATGTAAACATTCCTAAGAAGGTCATTCCATAAACTTCACCATAACTAGTAACTGATTCATTAGTAGCTATATTTAAATTCCTACCTTCTAGTAAATAGATTCTGTTATCTACATTTTTATCTACTGTTTTATTTTCATCATTTATATTTACTTTCGCTATTTCTCCATCTTTTGTTAAACTTTCAACTTTTTTTAAAAGATTTGCACCATTTTCTAAGAAAAGTGCCGAATTATTTTTAAGCCTTAATACATCAATTATACTTAGTGAAAATAATACATCACTATATTCATTTGTACGGTCTTTAGCACCACTTAATGCTATATTAGAATTATCTATTATTAAATCATTTGTTCTTTGAATTGATATATTTTTATGAGGATTATTAATATTTCCATAATTTTTTATTTCTATTTTACTTTCTCCGCTTGTACTTGATGCATTACCACTTCCAAATATTGAACCAAATGTATCAAAGTTATCATATCTATTTGCATCTATTAAAATATTAATCCCTTTTGTAACACTAATAAATGAATAATCATAATTTTCTGAACCAGAAGCATTTGCTTCTCCTCCACCAAAAATTGTTCCTTTTATATATATATCAGCCTTTTTATATTTTGATGATTCATTATACATATCACTTTTATCGCTATAATATTCTTTAACATATATTTTACTTGGATCTGTTAAATCCCAACTTCCATTTAATGCATAACTTTCATTTGCATTCATGGTTGTTTGTCCTTCCCAATTAATAATAGGAGTTATATATGTATAATCACCTTCTATAGTAAAGTTGCAATTATAACATTGTGTTAACTTATTACTTCCTGTATAAAGTACGAGTGAATAATCTTGAATTCCAACGTTTAATTTATTAGTTAGTGTTAAAAATGTGTCCCAATATCCACCGGTAGTATTCATAAATGTTTCATTAAATAATACTTCTACTTCATCTGTTGAATATACTTTTGTATCTGGATTATAGTTAACAGGATTAGCATTACTACTATTAATTGCATCTATTCCTATATTAACTATAGAATTCCCATATAAAACTGAAGTATTTGCACCGCCATATACATTTCCATATATTTTTCCGCCAGCAATATTTACAGTTCCAACTGAATTATTATTACTTCCTAATCCTGTAGCAGCAGCATTTCCACCACCAAATACACTACCTTGTAAAGGTGATACTGTATTTTCATTACCAATAATTGTATTTCCATCTATTTCTATTGTAGTATTTCCCTCTACTATAGCAGTTTGACCATTACCTCCTGCATACGCACTTCCTGTTATATTAGCATCACTTATAGTAACAAGTGCATTTTTACTTACTCTACCATAGTTTCCACCACCATATATGTTGCCATTAAATGTTCCACCGTTTATATCTACTTTAGTATCACCCAATACACTAGCTTCATTACCACCACCATATATATTTTGTATAGTACCATTATTAACTGTTATTAAGGTTTTATCTACAGGTGCTAAATTACCACCACCATATATATTTCCTATATTTCCATTTGTTATTAAAATAATAGGATTATTAGTTGTACCACCCTTGTTATTTCCACCATATATATTTTCAATGTTTCCATTTTCTATATTAATAGTTGTATCATTGACAGTACCATTTTCATTTGAACCACCATATATATTAGTTATATTTCCATTACTTACATTAATAGTTGTATTTGTAATTCCTGCTTTATTTCCTCCACCATATATACTTCCTATAGTACCTTTAGTAATATTAATAATTGCAGTATCACTATTTGTTTTATTACCACCACCATATATATTAGCACTTACTCCATTTATATAGTTAATTGTAGTTTTTAATGTGTTTCCACCCTCGTTATTTCCACCATATATATTTTGTGTATTTCCACTATTATGTATTATTGTAGTTTCAAGTACACTACCAGATGTATTAGAGCCACCAAATAAGTTTTCTACATCAGCACCATTTTGTGAAATATTTACAGTTGTTGCATCTGCAGCATTTCCTCCTCCATATACATTTGGGATAGTACCATCTACTCCATTTAATATAACATTTGTTTTTATGGTAGATACTTTATTTCCACCGCCATATACACTATTAGTTATAGTTCCTTTATTTATTGTTACATTTGTAGTTCCTACTGTGCCACCCAAGTTGTTACCACCAAATACATTTCCTGATACTCCACCTGTTACAAGTACATTTGTAGTTTCTACATCCCCTATAACATTTGAACCACCATAAATAAAGTTAACATTACTGCCTTCTTGATAAACATTAGTTACACTTACGCTTGATTTATTACCTCCACCGTAAGTTTCACCAATTGTTCCGCCTTTTAAAAATACTTCTACAGTTTTATTTAAACTTCCAGATTTATCATGACCACCATAAACAGAAGATATATTGCCACCATTTATTATTACTTTTACATTTCCTAGTACATATGGTGTGTATGTGTTATTGCCTTCTCCTCCTCCAAAAACACTACCCTGGATTATACCATTATTTACTATTACAGTAGTATTACTTGAAGATGCATTTGTAGTAGATTCTCCATTAACAACACCAAATGCACTTCCTCCATATACATTACCTAATATATTTAAAGTAGAATTATCACTTCCAATAGTTACGTTACTAGCATTTCTTACAAAGGTTTGATTACCTTTGCCTCCTCCATATACATTGGTATTTACTGTACCACCAATTATATTTATATTAGTATTTCCATAAACAGTTCCTGAAATATTAGATCCACCATATATACTTCCTAAAACTACTCCATCAGTCATATTAATTGTTACATCAGCATCTTTTGATGATGTACCAGATCCATTTTGGTTTCCACCACCATATACATCTTTTTTTATAGTTCCACCAGTTATATTTATTTTAGTATAGCTAGAATTATTATTACTACTTACACCAGTAGCACCATAATTCCCTCCTCCATATACACTATTATTAATAACTGATGATCCTGTTATTAATATATTTGCATTATCACTTGATCCAATTGAAGAATATCCAGAACGTCCATTACCTATTCCAAAAACACTACCTGCCTCTGAACCATATAACTTAGTTCCATTATTTACTAAATCTTCATCTCCAATAACTGCAGAACCACCAATATATATAAATCCCGTTCCATTTAAAGTTCCATCAGAACCACTTCCAGTAGAACCATTACTACCTGCAAAAACACTATAATTTACTTTACCACCAGTTAATGCAATAATACGATTTCCATATGTAGCAGTTTGCCCTGCACCACCTGTAATCATATCTATTTCTCCACCAGTTTGGTATATATATGTATCATTTACATTAGATCTACTACTAGCTGTTAGTGGCCCACCAATTAGATTATAAACAAAACCACCTTCTACTTTTATAGTACGTGCAGTATAGTGAGTTCCTCCATATCTACCACCTACATAAATACCTGTAGTTAAATCATATTTACTACTTCCAAATGTACCACTTTTAACAATAGTGTTTATTCCAGATTCACTAGATGAATATATCCTTCCACCCCATGAACCTCCTACACAATAATTAAAGTCTAAGTTTGAATTATTTCCTGTAACTCTATCATAATCATTACCTAAAGTAAGTGTTGCATTCGTACGAATCGTTCCACCATTTCCAGAAGTCGCATAATATGTTAAAGAAGCAGAATTATAAATACCTGATTCAATAATTATATTGTATTTTACATCATTACTACCACTTGTAGAAGAACTTCCACCTATTATTCCACTGACACTAACATAATTACCATTTGCAGTAATTCCTCTTCCAAGTTTTAGATTATTATAATTTGCATTAATAGAGTTATCAGTTAATGGATTTTCTATGCCTTTTCTTGTGGTACTATAAATTTTCATATTTTCAATTGTCGTATCTTCATATATTGTTTGAGTATAACTATTCCAACCAGATGAACTTATTGCTTTCCAATATGCACTTGTTTGCACCCCGTTATATAATCCTGTAAATGTAAAAGGTTTATTATTAGTTCTTGACCAATTACCAGAAAAAGAACCATTTAAAACTGCTATATTAATATCTCTTGTAACTAAATAATAATATGTTTCATTTGAATCATATATTTCATTATCACCCGTTTGTAATAATTCATAATATGTACAACTTGAACTATTGCATGTTCCAGTTACTTTTTGACCAGTATTATTATAATATCCTGTATAACTAGCATTATAACTAAAATTACGTTTTACATAATATCCAGCCATATTTCTATTTATATAACCTTCATCAATTATTGTTTCGCAATTTAAATTTAAATCACTCGGATCAACAACACGCATTCTTCCAGATACTAATTCATAATACGTCTTACTAGAGTCATAATTTTCATTATTAATTAATGTATAATACGTACAAGTTGTTGACCAGCACCAAGTATTTTGATAGTTACCACGATTATCATATCCCTGATATTGTTCAAAGTATCCAGCAGTTTGTTCAAAATAATATCCACTCATATCATAATCATCACAAATGACTTTTTCTATATTTAGTTTATTCATTTGCTTATTATCAAATTTATCAAACACTGAATTCCAATTATTTGATGATATATAAGCAACATTTGCATCAACCCAAGAAGCGTTAAAATATACACTTATATCTTCATATTTATTATTTACTTTTGTAACTGGTATAGTAGCATATCTTTCATATAATGTTTCATCAAAATCAATAACAACATTATCATCGCGACTTACCCAGTTATTAAATCCTTTATTATTTGGTCTATTTGTAAATGGATTTTCTATTAATTTTATTCTAACTGAATTATTAATTACTGGTACCCATTTATAATAAACCATCTTATTTTCTGTCTCATTAAGCGAAATACTTGCTGTATTATTCCCGTCACTCGCATCATACGTAATCATTACTCTTACCATATTTGAAGTATTATATTTATTTAAACTAGTAAAAGTAGGAAGAGTACCTCCTGTTTCTGTATAATTAAGTGCATCATAGTAGTTAAAATCTGCTTCTAAATCATTTATATATACTGTATTATTTTCTATTCCACTTTCATGTAGTTCGAAAGTAGTGTTTTCTACTGCTACATTTGACTGAGATTTTAATGGTTTTTTTACTGATTTATCAACAAATATAAACTCGTCTTTGTTTATATTTACAACATATTCTTTTGTAATAAATTTAGAAATAGATTCTTCATCGTTAAGTTTTATCTTGCTTCCAACTATTTTGTAATTATAACTATTATTAATGGTAACATTTTCTCCATTGTTATAATTTTCATACTTATCTTCTTTATTTAAAATTGTATCAATACTTGTATTGTTAAGAGAATAGGCAATTAATTTATTATCTGAAGTAGATGAAGTAAATGTTTGATTAATTAATATTTTTTGAAAGTTTGAAGATTCATCATTAAAAACTAAGCCTGCTGCTTTACTATTATCGTTTGTGTTAATTTCTTCTTCTATAGCTAAAAATGAAATATTACATTCTTTTGCATTTAATGCCAAAAATGCTCCTTCATCATTTACATTCAATTTAATTTTTTGAAAATTAATATTTTCTATTGTTGAAGATTCAATGTTTTTAAATAATGAATTTGTTATAACTGCATTTGAAATAATATTACCTTTACCATTTACTGTCCCTGTAAATGCTATATCATTGTTGATACTTATATCATATCCACCATAATTAAAACTATTAGTTATTACATATTCCTTTGTAGAATATAATGTTGCATCTTCACTTTGTAATAATTCTTTAAAATATGCAAATTCACCTGCCGATGAAATTTGATATGGATTTTCTTCTGTACCATTTCCAGAAGAAAAGGAGGTTGCAACTACTCCATCCCATGCAGATGAAGAAACTTTTGAAGACCATGATGGTATAAATATTATCATACATAAAATAATAATTAAAAGTGCAATCAATATATATATACTACTATAAGAAATTTTATTTTTCTTTGATCTTCTAATATTCATTTTAACCTCCTATATTTTAAAAAAGGCTTCACTTTCGTGAAGTCTTTTATTTTGTTTCTGTTGTGAATTGTAAATTAAATGAAATATCTGTTCCAGATGCATTATTTTCGCAGTCTACATCTTGTCCTTCAATCCACATATATACACGAATCTTAGTAACTCCTGCTTTTAAATTAAATACTTGTTTATAATCACCAGCATAACCTTCTGTTGTAACTATATCTGGTGTAATTTCTGAAGTTCTAGTTGTATCAGTGCCTTTCATTGCATCTTTTAATTTAATTGCTGTTGTAATTTCTTGATTAAGTCCGAAGTATTTAGTTCTTTTAGTTGTAGCATCAACAGTTACATCATCTACTGTAATTCCATATTCAACTGCAGAAGCTCTACCACGATCAGTATGTCCATCAGAGTTTGGTTCCCAAATAATTGCTTTTGCAGCAGGAACATTTAAACCTTGAAGTGTTGCTGCACTAGATTCACTTGCAGCATTACCTAATGTAACAAATGCAACACGTGAAGCATTTTTTAAACCTTTATCTTCTGTTTCTCCTTTTGGAACTACATTTGAATCATTTGTCAAATAAATTGTTTTATCACTATCAACTCTTAAAAACATATCAAATGCGATAAAATCACCTACATTACCTGCAGCTTCTGCTGATTTTGCAGATGTTAGAGTATATTCACCAGTTACAGCATCTGATCCTATTGAACCTTTATACATGTTTATTTTTGAATTTGTAATAGAACCATCTGTAGACACTGCTTTTAAAATAGCAGGTACCATATTTGTGTGTCCAGTATATCCTGTTGTGATATCTGAATTTGTAATAATTGTTTTCCACTCACTTGCGTTTGTAGATATTTGCAATCCATCACTTGTTTCTACGTGCATATCTAATGTACTAATTGTAACAGTTTGATTTGCTGTAAACCATGCATATGTTGCAGTACTAAACATTACGATAGTTAAAAACAATAAAAGTATTAATGATTTAACTTTTTTCCCTTTGTTTTCTTTTTTCTTCTTCGCCATTTTTTATCACTCCTAGTCTTGTTTTATATGTTCTTCAGTAAGATTCATATGCATCTTTATTTCACCACCGATTAAATCATCGACACAATCAGGGTCATCACCTTCAAGCCAAATTACTACTGTATAGCGATCAATATCACCTGGATTAAACGATTTTCTCTCTTCAAGAATTAATGTTTCCTTACTACCTTCAATTTCTTTAAATGCAATTGTACCTGTTTCAGGACCATTAGATAGATGATTCTTTTTCGCATATGTTTTTGCTTCACCATTTTTATATATGCGAATTCTTATAGCTTCATCAACATTCTTGATGACATCATCCAATATTACTTCATACCAGTAGTCAAAAGTTTGTTTCCCTCTATTTTCTACATAAAAAGTATAAGCAATATAGTTTTTACCATTGTGAGAACCTTCAGCTTCTTTATCAATATTTTCTGGTAACCATTTATACGAAATATTATCCATAAACTTTATTGGTGTAGCTTCTAATACTCTTCTTGCTTGTGGATGGTCTTTTTTCTCATAAATAGCTATTCCACTTTCTAAAGTTTTATTAGAATCCAAAGTTATAGTAAATCTTCCTTCATTATAAATGATCTGCAAAATAATATAGACAACAATTAGTAACAATAAAAGCAATAAAAGCGATAACCTTACTAAACGTGAGCTTTGTTTCCTACGCTTAACTTTTTTTGCTGTTACTATTACCTCTTTCGCCATCTTTATCACCACACAGCATATGACCTCACTTCTATCATATACAAAGTTATTATATAATACTTTTATATAAAAAGCAATCTGTTTGTCGAATTTTATTTAATTTTGTTTTTTTTGTAAACAAATGTCAATTATATATTTTTTTTATGTACAAGTTTGAAAATGAAGTGGTATTTTAATATAATATAATTAATAAGGATAAGGAGGCGTGTATGAAAGAGAAAAAATATTTTCTATTACTAGCATTAGTAAGTTTATTTCTTCTTGTGAATATTGTTCAAAAAACATATGCTAAATATGTTTCTTCTGCAGAAGCAAACGCCAACTTTTCAGTAGCTCAGTGGGGATTTAAAGTAAATAATCAAGATGTAATTGCAAATAATAATTTTAGTGGTACTATTATACCTGTATTTGAAAATAATCCTAATGTTAAAAATGGTGTTATTGCTCCAACTAGTGAAGGATACTTTGATATTATAATAGATTCTACAAATGTAGATGTATCTTTCACAGAGAAAATTGAATTATCTAAGGAAGAAAACAATACAGTTTCCGATTTAGTTATTACACATTATACAGTAAATGATGGAGATATAGTTGAATTAACTGATAATACAATTACTGCCATACATAATTTAAATGATACTAATAAAGTTAATACATATAGAGTATATGTAAAATGGATTGATGGAGGAAATGAAACGATGAATAATGAAGCAGATACTAAAGCAAGTAAAGATGGAATTGCTGCAGTTTCTATAAAATTATCATTTATACAAAACCCTAATAATTAAAATGTAGGAACTATAAATATTCTATAATTCCTACATTTTTTTCTAATTTATCAATTAAATCATCCTGATCATATTTATTAAATACTTCATAAAACTTAGTTGGATCCATTAAAAACATATCATAATAAGTATTAAATACCTCTTTATAGTTTTTAATTCCTAATTTAATTAAATATTCAAGATTACTACAAACTACACTTTGATTTAAAATAAGTGCAGATTTAATTAAAGAAGGGATATTTTCTACAATACAATTTATTTCATCACTAGAGTATCCATAATTACTTAAATAATCCATAATCCCTCCTGCTACTTATTTTCATTAAGAATATTTATATCATATTTTTTATTTTTTATATAACTTATTCCGTTTTGTTTACAGTATAATATCTTATTAATAATATTTTTTACGTTACAACGCAGTATCTCAACATTATTTTTTAAATTCTCTTTTTCTTTAATTTCTATAAACTCTTTAATATTTTCTTTTAATGTATCAGTATCAACACTAAGTATACTAAGAGCAAGTTTTTTATTTGTTTTTTCCAAAGTAAGCCCATTTTCATGTAATACTTCTAAATTTTTAGTAATCATATCTTTATCTGTCAAAGCGAGGTTAACACCAAATTTTTCGAGTTCCATTTCTGTAACATTGTATCCATAACTTTCTAATGTGTCTAAATTTTCTAAATATTTATCAATTCCATATCTATATATTACAATAGAAATATCTATAGGATCTAACCCTCTTTCTTCTAGGTTTGATATCATTTTTGTATCTATATTAAAACTAACACCCTCAAATAAACTTAAATCACTTTTATTTTTACCAATTTGTTCTAAAATATTTCTATTATCTTTTTGCTTTTTCTTTAATGATTTTTTCTTATACATTTCATTCATATTGTTTTCAATCAGAGACCTCATTTGATCTAAGGATACTAATATATTATTTTCATAAATAGGTTCTTCTTTTATATCTTCTTCTAAACTAGTGTCTTCATTTTCTAATTCTTTATCTTTTTTTACAGTATCACTATAAGATATATCTATTATTTGTTCTGTTGGCTCTTTAAATTCTATATTAAATCCCTCAAAATAAGGAATTAATTCTCTTTCTGGAAATAATATTAATTTAGCAGCCACATATGATTCTTCCTCGTCAAAAGCTACACTTTTTAAAATAGAAAGCACTTCATCACGTGTTATAGAAGTATCTTTATTTAATACTCTTTTTATAAGTTTAACAAGTTTAAATTGATTAGTTGATATACTTTTATATTTTATATCTAATTCATTTATTTCTTTATTAATATTATCTAGTTTATCTAAGTCATCTTTTATTAGTTTAGCAAGCTCATTAATTATATCTTGCCTAATTTTAATTTGTAATGGAAAATAGTTATGAAGTGCATATAAATCGTGATCAACATCCAAGTTTAAATTAAGAGTTTTTACAATAAATTCAATATCTTCATTCTTTGCTATATTTAATAATCCTAATAATATAGTTTTTTCTCTATTAAGTGTTTCTATTTCTTTTTCTATAGTATACTTTTTTAAGTTGTTATTACTTACTGATTCTTTTAATGCAGATATAGATTTTATTTTCTTATTTTTTTCGTCAATTAAAAAATCCAATGTTTTTGGTTTAGAATTCATCAAATCTTTAATTTTTCTTAATATGTTTTCTATATCTTCCATCACATTAACTCCATTTTATTCTTTTTTAATTATAGCAAATTAATAAATCAAAGTAAATTATTTTAAAATAAAAACATTCCTAATAAAGAAATGTTTTATAAACTTTGTGATATATATATTTTTATTTTTAATATTATACTCGGTTTGTCTGGATGTTGTTTTTTATATTCTGAAGCTTTTATACCCCACTTTGTATCTAGTTCATCATTTCCACTTTCAAATGGCCAATTTGCATCAATATAATAGAATGCTTCTCCAATATCAGCATCTAAGTTAGAAGATGAAACAGAAAAATCAAATTTAAATGGATAATTATCTTTAAGCACTTTAATTAATTCTTCACTAGTAAGATCTGTTTCTGTTACTTCTTCATTTGCCTCATTACGTCCTTCTTTTGTATAATATACATCACCCATAATATCTGCACTTAATAGTGTATATGTTAAACTTGCACCCACTTCACTTTTATTATACGCTTTTAATTCATAATGAAAATCTTCCATTCCAGGGTACATATTATCAATAGAAACATTTATATAATCGACAATTGGACTATCACCTGATTCAAATAATATATCCCACGCACCAACATGCGCACTCATTTCATTCTGTACTTTAGTTGCATATATAAACCAAGCAAAAGTATTAGAAGTTAATAATATTATTAAAACTATAATATTTTTAGGTTTTATTACCTTTTTTATTCTTTGCCATCTAGTCATAAGACTTATTCTTCTTCATCCTCATCATCTTTTTTTATAAAGAACGCAGTTATTAATTCATAAGAAGCTTTAACTCCAACAAAAATAAATATTGCATAATATGCTATAACATTAGTCATAACACGTCCAATAAAACTAAAAATTAATGTTTTATATACTACCTTTCCATATATACTATCAGAACTAATTTTAGGATCTTCAAACTCATTTGAAGTTCCCTTTGTAACAAAATATATTTTTCCATCCTTTTCTTCTTTTTCTATAATCCTGTGTGTGATTATTAATCCTTTTAAATTACCTTTTTCTCCTTTATAAGTAATATCATCACCAACTTCTAAAGTTTTTGGGTCTACTTTTTTTGAAACTATGATATCACCAATTTGATATTCTGGTTTCATACTTCCTGATGCAACAGAAAAGATGTGAAAACCTGCAACACTTATTTTATTATTTGAAAATTTTTGAATAACTACTACTACTAAAATCATTATTAAAAGAGCAGTTAATACACCTTTTATAATTTTAAATACTTTTTTCATATAAACCTCCTAAAACTTAAAATTCTCTATTTTTTCTAAATAGTTTTTTATACTTCTTGAGAAAATACTTTGAATCTCACTTAAACTTGCTTGTTTTTTGTATTTAGTAATAGCTATTTTCTGACCTATTTTCTCTTTTAAAATACTCTCATCTAAATCGACATTAAGTTCAACAATTCTTTCAATTAATTTATCAGTTATTTCTTCAATAGCTTCTTTTTCTTCGTATTTATTTAAAGATTTTTTGTTTAATGTCTCAAGCGCTAAATAACTAAGATAAAATGCGTCGTTAAAATATTCTTTTATTATTCCATTATCTTCGTAATTTTTACTCTCTTTATCTTCTTTTGTATCATTTGCAACATGGCTTTGTAAATAATCCCATAGTTTCATCGCATATTGAAAGTTTGTATTTTTTAAAATTACGTTTGTTTTTTTAATAGGTGGAATTACTCTTGCAACATGTTTTTTTCTTAAATCCTTATATACATCTGTATTTTGTAACATAGTAATATTTTGTTCTAGTTTTTCTATTCTTTGTTCTACTGATTCATTATTTAAAGTTCCACCATCACTAGTATCTGTTAGATTAGTATCTAGCATTATACTTATATTTGCTTTTCTTTTTCCAACTTTACTTTTACCATGATATTCTAGTTTCTTTATATCTTTGATTTGTGAACTTGTAAATTTTTCTTTCTTTTTAATTTCTACAAAATTTTTCATATTTTCAATCAAAGTATAAATTAGTCTGTTTTCATATGTATCATAACTTTCATCTTTATTGATATTTAATATTTTTGACGGTTTAACATCTCCATTATCTTCTATTTTTTGTATAAAGTTAGTATGTTTAGACAAATGTCTTATACTCTCTACTGTAACACGACGCGCTAGCTCAATTTTTACTATTTCTTCTTCGTTAACTATAAATCTATTTGGATTCCTTAAAATATTATCTAAATATCTAATTGTATCTTCCATTAAATCTAACCATTCATAATCTACAATTACTTGTTCATATTTAGTACTAACACCAGCAGTTGATCTTATATTACTTGTAAAATTTTCTTTATTCTCATCTTCATTACACAATTTTAATATACTTAATTCGCTCATATTAAACATCCTTTTATGCTAATTTCTTTAATCTTAATAAGTATTCAATGCATTCTGCCATTTTATT
The DNA here is from genome assembly GCA_000436255.1 of Clostridium sp. CAG:1193. GTDB lineage: Bacteria > Bacillota_I > Bacilli_A > RF39 > UBA660 > CAG-1193. The sequence goes on from HF990817.1 coordinate 22,674, forward strand.
TTCTCCAAACTCATCATTTAAGAATTTAACAAATCCATCTATTTCATCCCTTATATATGCAACATTTAACTGCTCAAATTTACGTAAAATCTTTCTTGCAATAAAGTAATCTACTCCTTCTACTTCTGTTCCACCACAAGCTACATAAACAGGAACAAACTTCTTTAAATGTGCTACAATACGGTTACCAAATGCTATACGGAAATGTTGTATAACATAATTATCCATTTTTTCTATTTTTTCAAGTGTTTCATCACTTATGGTATTATCTTTAATTGCTTCTTGAAATTTTTTGTCTAAATATGAATAATTTATATCTTGTGCTGGAGTATCAATCGGTTCAAATACTGCACCTTTATCATTAATATCTATAGGCATAGCACGGTCATAAACTTTATCTGTTACCATAAATGTTGAATCATCGTTATTAATTGTACCAATATACCACATATTTGCAGGAATTTGTAATTTACCTTCCTTTAGATGAATAGGGTCACTCTTCCATGCACTTGGTACTATTTCAACTATCCATTCTGATTTATTAGGCATTTCTAGAATTGATAACATTTCTGCAAAATAATATTCAACACGGGAAATGTTCATTTCATCTAGAATTACTGTATAAATGTCATCTGTATATCCAGCTGTATACATTTCTTTTAATACTTCTGTTTCATTAAATCTTTTAGTAAACTCATTAAAATATCCAAATAACTCTGTACGATCACGCCATGAAGGTTGAACTGATGCTATACAAGAATCATGTTTTAAAAATTTACCCCAAGCATAAGCTAAAGATGTTTTACCTGTACCAGATATACCTTGTAAAATTACTAATCTAGTAGATGCTAATGCCGAAATAAATAATCTTATCATCTTTGGAGTATAATATAGTCTTAATTGACTTGCCGCAAAATTACGAAACAAATCTACTAATTCAGGTAAATCAAAAGTATTGTTATAATTTTGAACTTTATATTCTTTATACTTAATATCAACTTCATTAAGCTTTGGAAAACGTATTTCAGTATTAGGATCAACAACTTCATCTATAGCATTTTCTTCTGTATCACTCTCATTAGGTTTTAATCCTAGCTTCGATACTTTCATTGCTAAAATATCATCTTTCTCCTGCATAAGTTTAGCAACTTGACCATTTAAATCACTTACTTCTTCTAATAGTGATTCTTGATCAACCAGTGTTTTTCTTATTCTTATATATTTTCTAATTAAAAAATATAATCCAAGTACAATAAGTCCTAAAACAACTAATATAATTAAAATTGCTATCCCAACTAAAAGCCACTCAGGAATAGAAAAATCTTTTTTATAATAATCAACAATTTTAACGTATGCCTTAAAATTAAATATTTTCCCAAATCCCTTTACAAATCCCATTACAATTAATTTAAGCCCATTAAAAAATTGAGATAAAAATTCATATAAAAATCTAAAAAAAGTATCCATATAACCTCCTATCTAACAATTATCTTGCCTGGTATTTTTTCTCTATTATTTATAATAATATCAAAATATTCATTATTTTCATATATATAAATTGTAGAAAATAATAAAAGTAATGAAATATTTCCATCAAATTCATCATCTATTACTATACAAAATGAAAAACCTTCTTTAATTAAACTGTCAATATATTCTTTATTATTTTCATAATCTGTACATGACACTTTAATTTCTACATATTTTTTTAATAATACATTATCAATAACATGAAGTAATTGTTTTGATTTTTTTTCTTTAGACCATAAACTTGGTGCAAAATCAACAATATATCTTCTTGAAAAATCTAAACCACATGCATTTTTTAAAACTAATTCAGATGTTTTTATATATAATACAAATAAAGTATCTTCATATGTAGTACCAGTTGTAAATGCTTTGTTAATTGCTAAATCACTATACAAATAAGAAATTTTTACATCTTGCTCTAAAAAAAGTTCATATATGCCTTTATAAATTTTTTTCTCTTTTAAAGTAAATTCTTTTGTATCTAATACTTGAAAAAATTGCTTTTTCCATTTAATTAAATTGTTAAACCAAATATATATTTCTTTTTGTTTTTCCTCATCTATTTCTACTCTTATATTTTTATCTTCATATAAACATTTTAGTAATGAATTATCATCATCTATCGGAATTATTTCATCGAAATATATAATATATCCAAATAAAGCATATACACTTCTTAATAACTCCTCATTCTCATTATTAACTAACTTATTATAAATAACTTCAAGTTCCTTTCCAATTCTATCAATTGGTTCTTTTACATTATGGTAATTTGTTTCATTACAATAACGAACTATTAAATATTTATCAATAAATGGCTCAATTAATATTTTTTTATATCTATCACCAAAAATAATTTTATACAATTCTAATAATTCTTTTTTTAACGTTTTTAAATATTCACTAACAATATTAGTATCCATAAATACCTCCTTTAAGGATCAATTATATCTACACCAATTATACTATTATCCTGCTCATTAGGATACGTATAATCAATATTGGCATTAACCTTATAAAATCTAACTTCTTTGCTACTCATCGCATCTATATTAAATGACATACTTGATACATAATTAACATTATCAATATTTTCATAGGTAACTTGTGATTCATTTATTAAAGTTGATGTGGTGTCTAGTAAAACTTCTCTTGGATTAAAGCTTAAATTAACTACTTTACCAATACATTTTTTTTTATTTTCTATACTTAAATCTTTAAAAACATCTACATCTATAAAATCACCAACATTATAACTGTCAAAACTAGTTTTAACAGTACAATATGTATTTGCGTTTGTAACACTTAAAATTAAATATGGTCTTAAAACTTCATCATCAATACTATAAGTTGCTCCTTTTTTACCAGATACATATAAAAAGTCAGCCTTTAATGTTTTTACGTATGGAGAAGTTGATGTTGCTTCTACATGTATTGTTAATGTTTCATTTTCAGTAAAAACTCTTGTTGGAATAACATTAATTGTAATAGTATCAGAGTGGCTTTCACTATAAATAACCCCACTACTTTTATCTATATTACAAATAACATTTTCATCACACGTATAATTAATTTCATACGTAATATCATAATTAGTCATTAATTTATTATTTAATGATGATAATAAATCAAACGTAATATCAAAGTTACCAATTCCTGACCAATTATTTACCTGATAGACAGGATTATTTTCTTTTAGACGGTTACTAGTAAAATAAAACTCTTTACTTCCTAAATAATAATCATAGAATGCTTCTTTAATATATTTTGCCAGTGTAGTTACTAACGGAATACTAACTAAAATTATTACAATCATAATTATTTGTTTTAAATGTGGTACTTGTTTAAATATCTTTTTCATTAAACTCCCCCTACTAATTGTTCTGCTTTAATTGTAATTTCAACTAAATCAATTACTGATTCATAATATTCTGGATTATTTTTATATTCTAATGGAAATTCTACCCACAATAGATATTTATCTGTGGTTTTGTTATTATATTTAAATGTGTGTTCAGTATTACTAATAAATTTTTTAAAATACATTCCATTTTCATCAGTTACATAACTTGATGAATCAACAATGTCTGTTATATCATTTTCCACTTTATAAATTTTATAATTAAGAGGCAAATTAGTTGTTGTAGATACCTCTATTGTATATTTTAAGTCAACATTAGATTTTTTTTCATCACTAAAATTAGATACATCAAAATAATATTGGTATGGTGTAGTACTTGGAACTAATCTTTCTAATTCAATTTTTTTTGTTGTGGTACCTACATCTACTATAAAAAATGCTATTTTAGGGCTTACATTAATAGATGTATCTGTTTCGTATCTAGAAAAAGTAATATCAAAATTTCCTATAATAAGTATTGCACTTATTAACGCAAAAGAAATAAGCAAGTTTCTTATAAATTTTTGCTTATTAATTTTTTGCAGAAATTCTTTTATTCTTTTTAACATACTTACATCCTACTTTACTTTTTTATTAATATTTTGTTGAATCTGTTTTAAATCTAACCTAATTGTATATTCAATAAACTTTTGCTCTTTTGGTTTTAATTTAGGCAATTCTATTGTATTTTCTAATTTATCTTTTAAATTCTTTATTTCTTTATCACTTAATTTAAATTTAGTCTCATTATCAAGTAATTCATTTATTTCACTAATATCTATTTTTCTTGTTATATCTAATATTTCATCATTATTAATTTTATCTACATTCTTTTTTTCTTCTTTTATATCATTAATACACTCAATTTTAGGTGGTTTAATCTTGCTTTCTTTAGTTTTACTTACATTCTTTTTATTTGGATCATAAGAAATAGCTAAATCAAATAAAATTAATGTTACAAAAAGAATTATTAATACTTTATAATCTGTAAATACCTCTTTCCATATTTTTAGTTTAGGAAATACTTTGGTAACTTTTCCAATAACATCTTCCTTTGTTATAGGTCTATCAACTGCATTGTTATTGTCACCTTTTACTGTAATATTATCTCCATCAACAAACAATACTCTATGTGTAATAATATTACCATCTTTATTATAAGAAATAATATCATCTTTTTTTATATTGTGATCTTTAGTATTTACTAAAATAACATCATCTATATATATAGTTGGTTCCATCGAACCACTTGCAACTTGGAAAAATGTGTATCCGAAATACACCGGATAATTTCTATTATTAATCATCATCTCAACTTTACCATAAATTGCAATAATTAATATTAAAATTAGAATTCCGGTCAAAACATTAATAAAATATTTAAATATTTTTTTTAACATTTTCCCACTTCCCTTTTTATTCTCCCATATACTGACTAAACTTTGCCTCTAATTTAATTGGTAGCTCTGTACCAATTACTTTTGTATCACTTTCGTTATATTCTTCATTATTTATCCATTCAATAGATATATTTAATAGTTTAGGACTATTTAATTCTTCAAGAGTAATAACTCCACTATAAACATTACCAGAATGGCTAATATCAACACCATTTTCTGTAACACTAAATATAATGTTTGGATGATCTTTAACACTATCTGTATTAATTGTTATTGAATAACTAACAGCAACATCACTATTACTTGCATCTATTTCTATAGGATAAACAGCCTTTGATCCGGGCGCAAAATAACCATCTTCTATTCCCGCTTTATCTTCATAAATAAAGTTTGATAAAGTTATTTCTTTTGACTCTGTTATATCCTTATTATCAACATTTATTTGCCATTTAGCAACTTTAATTTCAGGGCTTGCAATTGCATTTGTTTCAAATAAACCATATGTCTTACTTATTGTTATAACACTTATAATTAAGAAAAAAACACTAAGCATCCACAGATACTTTTTCATTTTTATTATCCGTTCCTGGCTTTAGTGTTTTTGAAGCATCAACAATCATTAAAATTTCATAAATAATTGCGAAAATAGTTGGAAATATAACTAAGAACATATATCCCCATTTTGATAAAAATATTCCTAATATCCTACCAACATTTGGAGATATTTTAGTTGCATCTACCCTTCCAATAACATATGACCCTGATACTTTTGTATTATTGATATTATAAGTTGTTTCTTTTGATGTAACTGCATTTTTATCTGTTACTTCACCAATATTTATTAAATATTCATTTGCTTTGTTTCCATTATAGAAAAATACCCTATCTCCAGCATTTATCTTTTTATTGCTTTCTCTTTTAATAATAAGTAAATCTCCTTCATTAAATTCAGGCTCTAACTCATCATTATCTATTACTAGCAATGTTGTTTTACCAAATACAGGAATATTAAACTCATTATATGATAATAAACAAACAGTTACAAATATAGCTACTATTATCCATGCACCTATAAATAAATCCTTTATAACTTTTATTAAATACTTCATACTACCCTCCTACTATATATCAGAATAATTATATCACGTGTAAATAAAACAATCAAGTTTTTAATAATTTAACTATAATTAGTTATTATATATTATTAATTCGTGTTGTGCCCTTGTACAAGCTACATAATACAAGTATTTTTCATCTTTAGTATACTTGTTTAATTTATCTGTATATAAAATTACTGAATCAAATTCTAATCCTTTTGATACATAGGATGGAACTACTACTAAATCTCTATTAAAATTATTTGAATTAGTGCTTATTATGTCTATATTAATATCATTCTTTAACATTTCATATATTTCTTTTGCCTCATTATCATTCTTTGTTATGATTGCTATAGATTTATATTTCTTCTTAAGTGTGAGTATATCTTCTAGTAAATCTTTCTTTATATTTTCACTTTCTTTTTGAATTACTGGAATATTATTTTTATTCCTAATCGCACTTACAAAATTTAAACCCAATATTTTGTTAGTATATTCGATTATTTCTTTACTTGATCTATACGTTTTAGTTAGTTCTAGCATGACTTTATCACTGTTAAATATACTTTCTAATTCATTTAACGTTTCATATTTATAATATGGATTTATAGTTTGATTTATATCACCCAGTATTGTAAATGATGCTCTATTAAATATCTTCTTTAATATAAAATACTGTAATTTTGTATAATCCTGAGCTTCATCTATTATGACTTGTTTTAATATACCATTATAAGGAAATCCTTCTAATAATCCTTTTAAATATATAAAGATAAGTGAATCATCATAATTTATTTCTTTTTTGTTAATAAAACTTGTATCAAATTTGCCATATTTATTTATAAAACTTTCACTTTCAAATAATCCTTTATATATTTCTTTATAATCTTTATTAATACTAAAATTTTGAAGTAAACTTTTAATGTATTTCTTTTTATATTTTCCATTATCATTATAATTTGCTACATTCTCACTTATCTTTTCTATTCTTTCAAATAATGGGATAGTTTTATATCTTTCCTTTAGCAATTTATTTAACTCATTTTTACTATAATCTTTATATTTAAATACCATATCTTCCTTAAAATGTGCATTATTAATTAAATTATTTACATACTCATCAACAGTATCTTTAAACTCATCACTAAGTTTAATTTTTGATAATTCATCATGAGTTTTCTCATAGTATTTTCTTACAAAACTTGTAAAACTTTCTACTGTTTTATATTCTTTTATAAATGCATTTGCAAAATCACTCCATGTTGTATTTTTAGTGTTCTCCTCTCCTAATTCAGGAAGTACATTTGATATATATTCACTAAATACATCGTTGGGCGAAAGTATTAATATATCTTTTGATTTTAAATTCTCTATTTTGTATAAAAGAAATGCAATTCTATGGAGTGCTACTGAAGTTTTTCCTGAACCTGCAATACCTTGTACTATTAAATTTTTATGAACTACATCTCTAATTATTGCATTTTGTTCTGCCTGTATTGTATTTACTATATTTTTCATTTTATCAGATGATTCTTTATCTAAAACCTCTTGCAAAGCTTCATCTACTACATTAGTATCACTATCAAACACTCTTATTAATTTTTTATTTTCAATTTTATATTGCCTTCTTTTTGTTACCGTTCCTCTTATAATTCCAGAGGGTGCTAAATAAGATGCATCCCCTACTTTGGCATCATAAAACAAATTACTAATTGGACTTCTCCAATCATATATTAAATGCTCATTATTTTTATCAAGATAAGTAATACCTATATAAATCTTATCCCCATTAAAATCAACTCTACCAAAGTAAGGATTATTTTCACACTTCATTAACTTTTTTAAGTATTGGCCTCTTAAAGTAAGTAATTCTACTTCTAAATCATTTTCAAGTATAGAAGATGATACTTCTACATTGTCCATTCCTGCTTTGCTATCCCAAAGATATTTTTTAAATTCATTTACTTTTTCTTCCTGCTGATATAAAGCTGAACCTATTTCACTTATTTTATTCCTAAGTTCATTTGTAACACTGTTTAAATACTCCCTTTCAAAATTCATTTCAGTTTCACTTATTGCCATAATTACACCTCCTCACACGACAAAAAGTGCACTTTTTAAAAGTCCACCTATAAATAATTAATCAACTGCACATCAATTTGTAATTAGATTATATTACATTTTTTTTAATATGTAAATTATGATATAATATTTTTAGGTGATTTTATGCGAAAACTTAATGAAATATTTGATACTCCTTATGATACTTTAATTAAGGATATAAAAACAAATACTAAAGAAATTAATGATGGTGATTTATTTGTATGTATTAAAGGATTTAATGTAGATAGACACGATTATGTTAAAGAAGCAGAAAAATGCGGTGCGAAAGCATTAGTTGTCAATCATAAGGTAGATTCTACTCTCCCACAAATAATTGTTGACGATACAAACAAACGTCTTAGTGACATAGCTAGTAAGTTTTATGATTATCCTAGCACTAAAATGAATATGATTGGTGTTACTGGAACTGACGGTAAAACTAGTACATCTACTATACTTTATGAATTATTAAATGAAGTAAGTAAAACTGGTTATATAGGTACAAACGGTGTTTATTGTGATAATTATCGTGATAATTCAAATAATACTACTCCTACACCTGAACATTTACATAGATTTTTAAATAATTTTTATATAAACGGATGTAAAAATGTATGTATGGAAGCTGCTAGTGAAGGTTTAGCACAAGGAAGATGTGAAGGTATTTTATTTGATTATTCTATATTTACTAACTTGACTCATGAACATTTGAACTTTCATAAAACTATGGAAAATTATATGGAAGCTAAAGGCAAGTTATTTAAACAAACTAAAAAAGATGGGTATTCCATTATTAATATAGATGATAAGTATGCAGATGAAATAAGAAAAAGATGTAACGGGAAAGTTCTTTATTATGGAGAAAATAAAAATGCAGATTTTAGATTTTCTAATGTTATAATTAAACCTGATTACACATTATTCACTTTAAATTATAAAAATAAAGAATATAAAATTAAAAGTCCTCTTTTAGGAAAATTTAATGTATATAATATGACTGCTGCATTGAGCGTATTAATACTTATGGGATATGATATAGATAAGTTTGATTTTAGTAAATTAAAAGTTGATGGAAGAATGACTACTATAAATATGGGACAAGATTTTAGTGTTATTGTTGATTATGCACATACCCCAAATGGATACTTAAATTTATTTTCACTTACAAGCACACTTAAATCAAATAAAACTATTATAGTTGCAGGTTCAGCAGGAGAAAGAGATAAAACTAAAAGACCTACTATGGGTAAAATTCTAGTTGACAATGCAGATCATGTAATATTTACATATGAAGACCCTAGAAGTGAAAATCCAATTGATATTATTAGAGACTTAACTAGTAAAGTAATGGATAAAAAAGATAAATTTGAAATAGTTGTAGATAGACATTTAGCAATTAAAAAAGCAATTGATATTGCAAATAATGGTGACATGGTATTAATACTAGGTAAAGGTAACGAAACATATGAAGCTCTAAAGAACGGCAAAATTTATTTTAATGATGTAGAAGAAGCTAAAGAAGCACTTAAAGATAGACTAAAAACGGAGGTACGATAAAAAAATACCTCTTTTTATTTTTATTATAGTCAATAATTATTACCTCAAATTAACTTTATTAATATATTAAAGTGAGGTGATAATATGGATACAGCATACATTTTTGGGATTCTATCAATTATAGTTACATTCATTTGTGGCATAATTGCCAAAAGAATTCCATGGTTCAATAACAATTTAATACCAATTCAAAATTTATTAATAGGTTTACTAGCAGCACTCATTCACTATTTGATAACGAAAGACTTCTCCTTAGCACTTACATTATCTGGTGTTACTGCTGGTGGTACCTATGATATTTTACACAACATGAATAAAATTGAATGGGCTAAATTACTTGATTTAATTAAATTTAATTAAGGAGGTGACTATGAGAGATTTCGGTATAGACATAAGTACATTTCAAAATGGAATAAACTTAAGTGAAGCTAAAAAAGAAGGTTGTAAATTTGTAATAATTAGAGGTGCATTTACAGGTTATGGTATAAATAAAGGAAAAGCAAAAGATGATAGATTTGAAAGTCACTATAAAACTGCAAAAGATAATAATTTAGATGTTGGAGTATACTATTTTTCAAGAGCAACAAATTATAGTGAAGGAAAAAAAGAAGCAGAGTTTTTATATAATAACTGCTTAAAAGGGAAAACATTTGAATATCCAATATATATTGATGTAGAAGATGATGTATATCAAATAAAAGCAAATAAAAAAGATATAACTGAAGCTATAAAAGGATTTTGTGAATATATAGAAAGCGTTGGTGGTTATGTAGGGGTTTATTGTAATTTAGATTGGGCCAATAATAAAATGAATTATAATGAACTTAGTAAAAAGTATGATTACTGGTTAGCATACTGGGGCAAATACATGCCAAATAGAGATACATATGGAAATTATGGAATATGGCAATATGGTGGTGAAACAAATTTAATTAGAGAAAATAAAATTGGTGGAAAAGTAACAGATCAAAACTACTCATATAAAGATTATAGAAGTATTATGAAATATAATAAATTAAATAACTGGGAAAATAAAAGTGATGATAATACTACTAAAAATATTACTTATATAGTAAAACCTGGCGATTCATTATCTAGTATTGCAGATAAATATAATACTACATGGCAAAAAATATATAGTGACAATAAAAAAGTTATAGG